>CAYJUW010000025.1:0-12128 GCA_964373495.1 uncultured Candidatus Saccharibacteria bacterium
CTATGCCAATCAACGAATTGCGAATGTGTTACTCCGCCGCCGAAGCGTTGAGGATCCGCTTTGGCCGCAGGAACTTTTCTCGGAAGTTCACTAAGAGCGCCAACTTCTTCCCAAGGGTGACGAGGTAGCGCTTGGTCTGATAGTAGTCTGCTCGCTCGATCACACGCCTGACTTTGACTTCTACGACGATCTTAACGGCGATGAGGAAATCAACTTTATTCCTACCGGCCTGCTCTCCCGGGAACGAGAGCGGCAGTACCTTCTCGCGTTCATAGGGAATGCCGTAGAGCTTGAGGTACGCCTCAATGGCATCACAGTATTGCTGTTCGTTGCGGAACCTGCCGAGCTCGTTATGAACGGCGAAGAAAATCCCATTCAGTTTATAGGATAGCTCCGGGTGTACCAGTACGGCCTGTCGCATATTCGCGATTAGTAGATTGGCATTGCATTCGCAAAATTGGCATCACAACTTTTGCGACCTTTAGAACTGCTGTAGCCATGATACCACAATGTCCATAAATTGCGGCTCCCGCTCGAAGATCGTGGTGCCGTGGCCGGCGGTTTCGAACAACTTAATCTCCTTGCGGACGCCGACAGGAGTTACGCCGGAGAGCTTCTGAATCGTATCGGCGGAATACTGGTCATCCCGCGAAGCAGCGAAGTAAACGGACTGGCCGGGTTTCAGGGCTCGGGCTTCGGATTCGGTCTTGACGCCGCGGTAGTCCAGGCCGGGCGAGAGAAGAAACGCGGCCTTGACATCAGCATGCTCCGCAAGATACTGCAACGCAAGATTTGCGCCAATAGACGCGCCGCCGAGATACAATTCACCATTCCCTGAGTCCCGCTGAAAGCGGGATCGAAGGGCTTCCTTGAGAAACTCAACTCCGGCCTCAACATCAAACCGCGAGGCCTGATGTTCGGCATCGGAAAAATTCTTGTAGCCATCCGGGCCGCCCTGCGACTGGCCGTGTCCGCGGAGGTCAACAGCCAAGACGTGCCATCCGGCCCGCTGCACCTTCTCGGCAAAGGCCCGCCAGCTCGTGCGATCCGCCGGCATCATGTGCAACAGGAGGAGCCCCCTGGCCGAGGCCTGGCTCGGGGCGTAGTAGTCGCCGATGATGGCAACGCTGTCTTGGGTTTTCAGTTCAACGCGCTGGGACATGAGTGGTGCGCTTGACGGCGGCTGTTTTTGATTCGGCTCATCCAGAAAAAAATAGAAAACGCCGACGAGGACGATAAGGATGACCAGCGGTACCGCCGCAGCTTTCATACCATCGCCTATCCCCTATACGCTATCCGCCCTACGCTATCGCATCGGCTTCTCGATGCGATAGCGCTCGGGGTCAATGGTGCGCTCGAAGCACACGCGGCCGGTGCCGTGGGACCAGCTCTCCCGCTCCGGTGGGGGCTTGGGGACTGCCGCCGGCGTCTCAAACGCAGTCCGCGGAACACCGGCGCCGCCAAGTTCACTGCCTTCGGTCTTGAACGCGGCGCAGAGTTCAAACTGCAACGGGCTCACCGCGCGATACTCGTATGCCATGCCGGTTTCCGGGTCGCGGGGCGGCACGAATCCGGAAATATCGTCGCGGAGCTGGTCAACGGTGTCCGGCAGCCGATCCTTCTTCTGCCAGTAGTTGATGATCTGCCACTGGATCTCCTGCAGGTTCTGCACGCGGCGCTCGTCAAAGCGCCGCATGCGCTCAGCAAAGGGCGAGCCGGCGAGCACGAACCCGCCGATGGCCGCAGCGATAACAACGGCGATGACCCCGAAAACGAGGACGCGCATCCGGGGATCACGCGAAGCCATGGCTTCGCGACGGATATTCCAGAGGTAGTAGGCGAAGACGGCTACGGCGATAAAGAGAACCGTCACCACCTTCAGGATGAAGCGACCGGTGAGGTCGCCCGACAGAAAATTGTAGATGAGGGCGATGAGGTCGCCGATGATGACCGCCGCCGCGGCAAAGAGGGTAAAGTGGTAGAGCCACCGCCGCGAGCGGAGGGCACGAAGGGCTGGATTCCGGGCCGCCGCGCCGGCGTTGGCCCAGGAAATCCAGACGTAGACCGGAAAGACGATGACCAGGACCGAGAGCGCCCAGCGGAGCGGCCCGGCCGCCGGGCCGGCCGGCGAGGTCAATACATCCGGGAACCAGCGGTCAATGAAGGAAAAGATGACGGTGCCGAAGCTCGCCGCCGAAAGATAGAGGGTGATGATGGCCAGCAGATGCCGGAATACATCACCGGGGCTCCCGGCGACCGCCCGCTGTGGTTCACTTGAATTCATAGGTGATGCTGACGTTTACCATAATCTCGTTCTCGCCCGGCTGGACCGAGGGCGCGAGCTCGCCGCCCTTGCCGTCAACCGCAAGCCCGCGCTCGAGGAAAATCGGCGGCGGGAATCCTCCGCTCTCGGAAAAGTTGATTATCTTGCCCAGCCGCCGACCGAGGTCTTTGGCCAGCGCCCCGGCTTTGGCGCGGGCGTCGTCAATGGCTTCCTTGCGCGCCTCGGCTTTCAGCTCATCGGGATTATCAATGGTAAAGGTAATCCCGCTGACCTCATTGGCGCCCGCGCCTACGATCCCGGCAAGAATCTCGCCGGCCTTGGCCAGGTCGCGGATGGTAACTTCATAGGAATTCCGCACTTGGTAGCCGGTGATGCGCGGCGATTCCTCGGGCGGGCAAGGGTAAGCGCCGAACGGGCAGGGCCGCGGGTAGCGGTACTGGGGGAAGATGTTGTAGCCCACGGTCTTGATGTCTTTCTCCTCCACACCCATGCTCTTCAGGTAGCCGACGAGGACGTTTGACTTCCGGGAATTTTCCTCCTGGGCGGCCTTCAGGAGCTCGTGCGGGGTGAAGATGGCGGCGGTGATTTTCGCGACATCGGGCCGGGCCGTCACCTTGCCCTCGCCGTTCACGGCAATCTGCAGTTTTTCTTCGCCGCGAACAACGGCGCGGAGATCGCGCCAGGCGCCAATGCCGTAGGCGACGGCCAGGATTGCCGCGAACACGTTTACCAAGAGCAGGAATGCGAGGGTCCGCCGCCGGGCGATCCCCTGTTCCGGTTCTGGAAAATTTTGGAACATAGGCGTTTCTTATTTGATTTTAATCGAACCGTCCCTCGTCCATGTGGCGCTTGATCTCCTCACTTAAGAGCTTAACATGTTGCTCGTCGTCGGCTTCGAGCTTCCCCCAGAGCGCGGTGCAATGCGCGCAGCCGGCGGCGGCCTTCAGATAGTGGTTGCGGTAGCGCCACAAGGCATCGTTCTTCTCGGAGAGCGCATGGACGAGATCATGGTTATGGTCTTTTAGCATCGAAGCAGCAAAGGAGACAAACGGGACAAAGGTTACAAAGGTTTGGAAACCGCCTTTGTTCCTCTTGCCCCTTTTGTTTCCCTGGTAACCTTTTGATCCGGCGTGACCTTTCGCGCTATATCCCCAGTATAGCGCAGGAATATTTCTTGAACAAGTTCCCGGACTTTGACCTCGGCTTCTTGCGAAGACAAAAACTGCCGACGGATCTCGGCTTTCTTTCTCCTCAGGAATTTCCTGGTAGATCGCGGCAATCGTTTCGCGGGCACGCCGCCCACTATAGTTCATTCACTGCGGTCCGGCAACCCGCCGCCGCTCGGCCATCGCGCGTTCCAGTGATGGCACGATGCCATCGAGCGAGCGGCCGAAGGTCGGGTAGTCGCCAATCGTGGTGGCCGAATGGGGCCACGGCTCATCGGTCGGCGGACGCGCCTCGTGGAAATCCGATCCTGCGGTGACCAACAGGCGGTAACGGCTGGCAAGCCCCTCCAGGCAATGAAAATCGGCTTCGGTCAGGAACGGGCCTAAAAGTTCAAGGCCATCAAGGCCGTGACCGATGAGTTCCTGAAGGAATTTCTCAAGTTCGGCGCATGTCCCCACAAACTCGGGAATGGGCGGGTGCGACCACACCGCCACTCCGCCTGCCTGATGTACAAGCGCAATGGCCCCGGACGGCGTGATCGTGCTTGCGCGCACGTAATAGCGGCTCTCGTCCGTAAAGTACTTCTGAAAAAATTCGTGCTTGGTGGTGATGCCTTCGAGCCATTTCCGGTTCTCCGGCCGCTTCATGATGGCGCCGACAATGTGCGGCCGGGTGACGACCGCACTTCCCGCTGCCTCACGGGCAACGTCTTCCCAGTCCACCGCAAAGCCATCACTCTGGAAGTTCTCCACCATCTGCCGTGCGGCCTTCAAACGGTTTTCTGCTGTTTTTTTGAGTTCTGCGAGGAGCTCCGGATTTGCCGGACCAATGCCAAGCCCCAAAAGGTGCATGCCGTGCTCCTGAATGCTGATTTCGATGCCCGGAATTACACGCACACCGAGTTCCTGGCCCATGGCTACAGCTTCCGCAATGCCGGCCACAGTGTCGTGGTCGGTGATGGCGATAGTATGCACGCCGTTTGCCTTGGCCATCCGAACGCACTCGGCCGGCGTATGCTTGCCGTCAGAAGTCGTGGTCTGAATTTGAAGGTCAATGGTGTTAAACATGATGCCAATCTACAAATGCAATGCCACCCTGTGGTGAGCTACGTCGAACCATACGAATATGCGAATACAGATTCGTCATCGTAACATTTTTGCCATTAACCTCCAACAAAGAAAAAAGGCCCCGCACGTCATGTTAACCGTGCGAGGCCGACTTTCCGAGGAGCCAAGGATCCTGAAACTTCCAGAACCCAAGACCCCAAGGACCTGAAGCTATTTGCGGCGGGGACGGAGGAGGCGACCGCCCGCGACGAAGCCGCCCCCGAGCCGGCCCCAGCCGAGGCCCCAGCGCCCGCCACGGAAATTGAGATACGCGACGAAGAGGTCGCCGTCCGGCTGCCGCCAGATAGTTGCCGTGAACGGCAGATAGAACTGGCGGAACTCCGCGGGAATCTCCTCCTGGTGTTCAAGCAAGAATTCTGCGTCCTCCTGCCCGTAGTTGGCATCGAGCTCGTAGCGGGCCCGGCTGATGAGGTCGTATCCGCGGATGAGCTTCTCATTATCCCGCAGGAACGGGACGAGCTTGAGATCACTCACTGCCGTGATTGTCCGCGGCTTGTGCTCGAGGAGTTCGAGACCGTCCTTACGGCGGTCGAAGCGGAGGTTGGGTTCGACACCTTTCGCCCAACAGGGCTCCCTGCGGAGGAACTTCTTCAGTTCCGCCTCCCACGTATCACCGTCATCGCCGAGAAGGTTCTTTTCAAGCTGCTGGCGCAGTCCGATGCTCGCTCGGAGCGCGCTTCTGAGCATGCTGTCCATGGTCAGAATCCTTTCTGTTTGCGGCCGTCCTATCCCGCCCCATGCGGGCCTCCGGCGGACCTGTGAAAGAGCGTCTATTTACGCATTTTAAGCGCACCACCGCAATTTAGTTTTGTCAAGCACACGCCCTGCGCAGCCATCTGCGCTCCCTTGATTTTTACCCCACGGCGAGTATGCTATGGCTGTATGCCCGCGGTGCGCAAGGTAGAGTTTAGCCGCCACGCGGCTATGCAGATGCGGGAACGAGGTATCCCGGCCCATCTCGTCCTCACTACGCTCGAGTACCCGGATAAGACGACACGCCAGACAGACGGAACAAGGCGGAGTGCAAAGCGAGTCAAACGAAACGGAAAAGACTATGCGCTGGTGATCGTCCATCGAGAACTTATCGCCGCAACGCGGGTCGTAACTGTATTTTTTACCTCGAAGGTGCGGAAATACCTCAATCGTTAACGAATACCTATGCGCTTCCATTACGACAAACAGGAAGACGCGCTCTACATACGGTTCAACGAGCGCCCATACGCCGAGAGTGATGAGGTACGGGAGGGCATCATCCTCGATTACGACGCCCGGGGCAAAATCATCGGCATTGAGGTCCTCGGCGCTTCTAGGAAATTCCCGCGGGAGTTCCGATCAACGTTCACTAGGCGGAAACTCCCCCTCGAACTCGTCAACTCAGCTAGGCCACACTAACCAGAGCGCTATCAATGCTCCAAGCGCGCCAGTTCTTCCCTGGCGATTTTGCGATCATCCCACGGGATTTTCTTGCCTTTGACGATGAGCCACGGCTGGGCGCCCATGCCGGTGATGATGACCGTGTCCCCCGGCCGGGCAGCGCGCAAAGCCATCCGGATTGCCTCCCGCCGGTCAACTATTTTTTTGGAATTTGAAATTTGGAATTTGGAATTTGACGAAAATCCCCGCTTGATCTCTTCCATAATTTGGAGGGGATTTTCGTCATCCGGGTCATCGCTGGTCAAAATAATCTCTTTGCAGTAGCGGCTGGCGATCTTGCCGATTTCCGGCCGTTTCCATTTATCGCGGCCGCCGCCCGGCGCCCCAAACACGCAGATCAATTTGGAATTTGGAGTTTGGAGTTTGGAGTTTCCGCCTGCGAGCGTCTGGTAGACGCGCTCGTAGGCCGCCGGGGTATTGGCGTAATCCACAACCACGGCAAACGGCTCGCGCACGACGAATTCAAGGCGCCCCGGCATCACGCTGACGCGCCGTGCTCCTTCGGCAACCGCCGAGAGCGGCGCCCCGAATGCCATGGCCGTAGCGCTCCCGGCCAGGATATTCATGACATTAAACTCACCACCCAGCGCAGTTTCGATGCGTTGGGCGCCAACTTCCAGTTGAATACCATCTGATGATGCTGATATGGTACGGACCAAGTGGCTCCTGCCCTCTATATGTATAGCCGAACGCGAGTACCAGACAACGCGGCCGGAGGTGTTCCGGCTAAATAGTTCTGCGGACACATCCTCGCGATTCAGCACCGCAACCCCACCAGCAGGCAGCCCCTGAAACAGTTTCATTTTCTCGGCGCGATAGTTCTCAAATCCGCCGTGGGACTCGATGTGCTCGGGGGTGACGTTCGTTAAGACCGCGGCTTGGAACCGAATGAACCGATGACGGAACTGCGCGATGCCCTGCGAGGTGACCTCAATAACAACAACGCGGCACCCGGCCGCTCGGCACTCGGCCAGGAACTTTTGCAGCCGGAAGCGGCCGGGCATGGTCATTTTCAGAAAATTCGGCTCCTCGCGCTCACATATTTTGAACCGGAGCGAGGAGAGCGAACCGACGCGATGGCCCGCGGCTGCAAGCATCTCGTGGAGGAGGTGCACCACCGTGGTCTTGCCGTCCGTGCCGGTCACGCCGATCACCGTGAGCGAGCGCGAGGGGAAGCCGTAGCCAACGGCTGCCAAACACGCAAGTGCCCAGTGGTATGCGCCGAGCAGGGGGCCCGGAAGAATAGCGCGGAGCACGGCGATAATAGAACGCATATGGCTAATCGCGGCCGCGCATGAACCGCTGGAGTCGATAGAAATGATAGAGCTCCGGCCGGAAGATTATATCCACGGACGGCGGGAAGGTATGCGCCCTGCCGCCGAAGCCCTGCTTGAAGCGGGTCAGGCCCGGCCAGCGGACCGAATCAACGCCGCCGAAGTCGTACGTAACTATCCCCCGCTCCCGACCGGCCTGAATAATGCGCCAGTGGAGAAGGTACGGGGCCATGAGCGCTCGCGACTCGTAGCTCGACCCGCCGTGGAGATACGTAGCCGTTTTTGACGGCTGGTAACAATTCACGATGGCTGCGGCGAGTGGCGAGCCGCGGCGCTCGGCGATGAAGAGGTCGGGTGAGAACTGCTCCGTGGCCACATCGAGGAGGATGCGGTAGTGCTCCGCGGGATGGAGGACGAATGCGTCGCGCTCTGCGCTCCGGCGCAGTAATCGGAGGAACGTCTCAAAGTCCTCTACCGGGACGGGGCGCTGAACCCGGCGCACGGAAACGCCGTGGCGCTCGGCCAGCCGGATGTTGTAGCGGGTCTTGGGGTGCATGGCCAAGAGCAGCTGCTCGTCACTCTTCTGGCAATCGATGAGTAACGTTGCGATTGGCTGCAGGGAATGGCTCTCCTGAATCACGAATCTTGAATCATGAATCATGGAGGTGATTGTTTGTGAAGGATCAATCTTGAGAAATAAGGCGCCTAATACCCTTGTCACAGCCGTAGCATCACGGAAAAACTCTTGGCCTGGCGCCGCCGGCCGCGGGCAGTAGAGGTAGTGAAAGCCGAAGGGCAGATCATGCCGGATGACGAGCACGGATGCGATGCGCTCGGTCCGCCGGCCCATGCGCTGCTGGACCGCCTGCCATTCCTCTGACTGCAGGAAAGAGGCCGCTCCGGCCGCAACAAATCTTCGGACTTCTTCAATTCCATCTGCCATAGATCAGCGGTCTTGACCCAGTCGTTTCAGCGCCGCCTTGACCCGGGCGCCCGCCCCGCGCGCCTCCCGCGGCACCGCGGCCAGGGCCTCGCGGGCCTCGCGCTGGGTGTAACCCAGCGACACCAGGGCGTCAAGGGCATCAGCTTCCTCTTTCATCTCCGGCGAACCAACCGCACTCACCCCTTTGCCGGCGAGTTTATCGCGAAGTTCGAGCACCACCTTCTCGGCGGTCTTGCGGCCGATGCCCGAAACCTTGGTCAGATAGGAGGTGTCGCCTGATGCGATGGCCTGCTTCAGGGTGTCGAGCGGCGCCACGGCCATGATGCCGAGCCCGGACTTCGGCCCGATGCCGGGAATTTGGATCAGCATCTCGAAGAACTCAAGCTCGGCGTAGTGGAGAAACCCGTAGAGTTCCTGCGTATCCTCGCGCTGGTAGAGGTGCGTCCACAGCTTGATGTTCCGGCCTTTTTCCGGTATTTTTCGGAGTGTTTCTGACGCAACAAAAATACGATAGGCAACACCACCGGTGCTGAGAACCACAAAGCGCTCGCCCCTCAGCTCTACCACGCCGTCAATGCTGCATAGCATAATAAATTCATCGTACTTCGCCGCACGCAATAAAAAAAGAGCAACCGGGAGCTCCCGACTGCTCAATGCGAACGCCATCTGGCACCGCTGACTATTAGAACGTGCTCCTCACCGGCGCCGAGGGCCTGCTCGGAGTGGTGTGAACTCCAGTTCGATCCGGGATGACAACCACCGCCAACGCCAGTATTACCGCGAGGGCTAAAATCGCTATGCCGTATCCGCGCTTGCGGAGCGCGCCACCCCGATAGCCGCGGTGGTGCGGGGTGCTCAGGGCAAACCTCCGCACCAGCAGGAATAGCGGCAACGCAATCGGCAAGACCGCGATCGCCGTACCCCACACGAACGGCCAGGAGAGCCCCGCTTCCTCGGCTTCCTCGGCAACAAACCCGCTGAGCGGAATATTGACAAGGATCACCCACAGGAGCCAGTTAGAAAGCCCCACGGCAATAGGATCGAAAACCGAAAAATAGTTAAGCATCCAAAGTGCTGCCGTCGGAAGATCCATCGCGTCCTCCTTAATCTAGGGTTCGGTTGAGGGGACTCTACATGAAATTCGTCCTCTCGTCAAAGTTCGAGCCAACCGGGGACCAACCGCACGCCATTACCACGCTGGTGGAAAATTTCAAATCCGCCGCGCGTTGTCAAACACTCTTGGGCGTGACCGGATCGGGCAAGACGTTCACCATGGCGAACGTCATCGCCACGCTCGAGAAGCCGGCCCTCGTCATCTCTCACAACAAAACGCTGGCCGCCCAGCTGTACCAAGAATTCAAAGAGTTCTTCCCCGAGAACGCCGTGCACTACTTTGTCTCCTACTACGACTACTACCAGCCCGAAGCCTACCTGCCGCGAACCGACACCTATATTGAAAAAGACGCCAAGATCAACGAGCTCATCGATTCCCTGCGCCACGCGGCCACCGCAAGCTTGCTGACGCGCGATGACGTCCTGATTGTGGCCTCGGTGTCCTGCATCTACGGCATCGGCGACCCGGAGGAATACGAGAAGGTGGCCATCGATCTTGCGGTCGGCAAACCGCTCACCCTCCGCGACCTTTTGAAGTATCTCGTCCTCCTCCAATACGCCAAGAACGCCTTTGACCCGCGCCAGGGCAACTTCCGGGTGCGCGGCGACGCCGTGGAGATCTTCCTTCCCTCGGGCGAAGAAAAGCTCATTGTCACGATTGAGCGCACCACGATCGCCCGCCTCGCCATATCTGCGTTGGATCCGCGTAGCCATCCGCGCCTGATCCGCGGCTACAAACTCTTCCCGGCCAAACACTTCGTCACCCCGCGCCAGAAATTAAAGCTCGCCATTTCGAATATCCGCCAGGAGCTGAAAGAACAGATCGAAAAATTCAAAAAAGAAGGCAAACCCCTGGAGGCCGAGCGCCTGGAGCAGCGGACGAACTTTGACCTCGAGATGCTTGAGCACACCGGATACTGTAACGGCATCGAAAATTATTCACGCCAGCTCTCCTTCCGGCCGCCGGGCTCCCCGCCCTTTACCTTGATTGACTACTACCGCCATCGCTTCGCTGATGATTTCCTCGTTATCATTGACGAATCGCACGCCTCGCTGCCGCAGCTCCGCGGGATGTATGCGGGCGACCGCGCCAGGAAAGAGACGCTGGTTGAATACGGCTTCCGCCTGCCCTCGGCCTTGGATAACCGCCCGCTGAAGTTTGAAGAATTCAACACAAAGATCAATCGAGTCCTCTTTGCATCAGCAACTCCGTCTCAATACGAACTCTTGCGCAGCAGAAGTTCCTGCAGCAAGATTGGTGAAAATGATAAATCGTCCCGCGCAGCGGGACTTGGTGAAACTGACGCCACAAACAATTTCACCAAGCGGAGCGATTCACCGCCTTCGCCATCTTCACCTTGCATCGTAGAGCAACTTATCCGGCCGACCGGCGTGCTCGATCCCAAAACCGAAGTCCGGCCGACCCAAGGCCAAATCAAGGATGTCATCGCCGAGGTGAAAAAGCGCATTGCCAAGAACGAGCGCTCGCTGGTCATGGCCCTGACCAAACGCCTGGCCGAGGATATCGCCGAATACCTTTCCGAGGCCGGCATCAAATCCGAGTACATCCACTCCGAAGTGAAAACCCTGGACCGGCCGGAAATACTAAAGAAGCTCCGCGAGGGCGAACACGAGGCCTTAGTCGGCATCAATCTCTTGCGGGAGGGGCTCGACCTCCCCGAGGTCTCGTTCATCGCCATTTTGGATGCCGACAAAGAGGGCTACCTCCGGAACGAGACCACACTCCTGCAGATCATCGGCCGGGCGGCCCGCCACACCGACGGCGCGGTCATCCTCTACGCCGACCGGGTGACCGAATCCATGCGAAAAGCTATGGATGAGACCAGCCGCCGCCGGAAGATTCAGGAGGAGTATAATAAAAAACACGGCATCACCCCGGAAACAATTAAAAAAGAAATTAGGAAATCGCTCCTGGAGGAACTTTCGCCGAAATCCGAAGAAGAAATCTTTCTTCCGGCCGGCCCAACCCGGGAGATGGTTTTAGCCCTCGAGCGCGAGATGAAACGCGCGGCCAAGGAGATGAATTTTGAATTAGCTGCAAGAATTAGAGACCGGATTAAAAGATATCGTAACGCGTAGCCCATTGACTCCGATAACCCCTACGTGGTGGGACTGATGTCAGCTGTACGGCGGGTAGAAGCGCAGGCGATTGGCTGATGTTTCCGAAGAAAGGAGAGCACCCTATGATGTTCAAGATTTGGAACACGAGTAGCTTTACCCTCACCGAACTGGTGGTAGTGGTAAGCATCATCGGGATCCTCGCGGCCATCGCCATTCAGAACTACATACACGCCCGGGTAGGTGGACGGGTCGAGCTGGCTGAACGCGACGCCAAGGTATTCGTCGCGGCGGTGGAGATCTTTCGAAAAGAGACCGGCCGGCTGCCGTCGAATCTGGAAGAGCTCACCGGGCCTATGGTGGACACCAAGAACCAGACGGTGGGGCCGATACTGCAGTCACTCCCGAGACCGCCGGCAGGATGGACGTATACCTATTATTTGGGTCCGTACAGGAGAACCTTTACCATCGTCATGGAGGGCGATCAAAGGATATTGAGGTTCCCCAAGTAACTGCGGTACCGATTGGCATCTACTGCCCGCGAGCCCGCGCCACGACCGGAGCACCGGCCGTGGCGTTTTTCTTTCCGAATCGTACAGCTCCAACGAACGAGCTGCCTCAAACCGCTCAAACCGAAATGTTCCAACTCACGCGCGACCGCTTTCTAGTTGGAACATTCAAGAGAACCCCCAGAGCACCGCAATGGA
>CAYJUW010000026.1:0-11808 GCA_964373495.1 uncultured Candidatus Saccharibacteria bacterium
CTCCGGCCAGAAGGAGGAGTAAAACTTTCTCGGCTGTTGCGCCCAATCGCACCATGCTTCCTTCATTATATCGTTCCCAGGAAAATATTCCAACTCGCGAGCGACCGCTTTTTAGTTGGATCTTTCTCGTCTTTCTTGAAGATGGCACGGGGTTGTGCTACTCTCGAAGCATCGGTGCCATCCGAGGCATCAATGCCAAAAGATCCTAGCCCTGCCATTATGCCCATAACGAAATCTGCGAAGAAGGCTCTGCGTCAGACCAGGCGCCGTACCACCAGAAACCTCCGGAGGAAGGAGGCGTATCGGAAAGTGTTGAAACAGATCCGGAAGCTGCTCGCGGCAAAGAAACTCAAAGAAGCCGAGGCCCTGGTGCCGCAGGCCTACAAGGCCTTGGACAAAGCAGTCAAGACCGGGGTGCTCAAAAAAAATGCGGCCGCGCGGAGAAAATCTCGGCTCATGGCTTGGATCAGTAAATCCAAAACCTCCGCCTAGGCGGAGGTTTTGGATTTTGTTCGACCCAAGACGAGTTTCAGCAGCGGCAAGGGCGGGGGGAGCCGGCCGGTTTTTAGTTCGAGGTCGGCGGCCAGGAGCGCGGAAAAATAATCGCTGATGTCGGAGCGCCGCAGCCGGCGCGCCAGCTCGGCGTTTTTCTCCACCACGTAGGGGTGGAACTTGGCCGTGACGTTCTTCAAGGTATTGCGTTCAATCCCGTAGTAGACCAAGGCGAGTGTCCGCAGGGCGCTGGCCAGCGCTCCCACAATATAGATCGGCTCGTAGCCGGCCTCCAGCAGGCGCTCCAAGGGGCGGATGCTCGGCCGCCGCTTCCGGAAAAATTCGCCGGTGAAACTCCAGACCTTTTCTTCTTCGCGGATGGCATAACGCTCCTGCCAGCCGCTTGCGATTTTCCCGAGCTCCTGCGAGAGCGCCCAGAGGTCTGACCCGAAACGCGCGGCCAGCCGCTCGGCTTCTTCCCGGGCGAGCTGAATCTCGCGGCGAACGATTTCACCCGCAAGCCAGCGCCGTACGGCGGCCGCGACCAACGGCTTGAACTCCTGCGCCTTTGCCGCGTGCTTTTTTAACGCAACGAGCATGGCGTCCTGGGCCTCGATTCCGGCTTCCCAAAACACCACGGTGAGATCCCGATCCCTCCGCCAGCGATCGAGCGAATCCCGGACATAGTCCTGATCCTCCTGGGCCGCCTCCGAGATGCGCTCAATCGCCCAGAACTCCTTTCGGGCAAAGAGTGGGGTCGTGCGGCCGATGGCCCGGACCGCCGCGAATTCCTCCTTGGCGTCAAGGCGCGTCACGTTGAAGGCGCCGCCGGCCTTAGCCCGAAAGGCGGCGATGAGCTCGCGGAGCTTCTCGCGGCTGCGGTAGGTATCGGGACCGTAGAGGAGATAAATCATTGGAAGGGCATTAGGGACTAGGGATTAGGCACTAGTGAAACGCCGTACACCGCCTCTGATAACCTAGTGCCTAATCCCTAGTGCCTAGGTACTCATTATGCGAGTTCTCCCCAGTTCCTGCCCCGTTTAACCTCGACCTTCATGGGGACTTTGCCCTCCCACGCGCCCTCCATGAGCCGCCGGATCTCGGAGACCACGGATGCGATGCGCCCCGTTTTAATCTCGAACATCAGCTCATCGTGAATCTGGAGGAGGAGCCGAACGTCATCGCGCCAACCGCGATCACGGAGAAAGCGGTCAATGTCAATCATGGCCTTGCGCATGATGTCGGCCTCGGTGCCCTGGATGGGGTGGTTCACGGCCATGCGCTCGGCCTCGCGCTGAAGGCGGAAGCCCGTGCCGGCAAACTCCGGGAAATAGCGCTTGCGCCCGAACGCGGTCTTGGTGAAGCCGTGCGCGCGGCCAAAGGTCTTGGTCTCCTCGATGAACCGGGCAATGCCGCGGAAATCGCGGAAGTACTCCTCTATGAAAAGCTCGGCCTCGGCGCGCGGAACGCCGGCCGATTCGGCGAAGGCCCGCGCCCCCATGCCATACAGAATCCCGAAGTTTAAGGCCTTGGCCCGGTAGCGAAGCTCGGGCGTCACCCGATCGAACGGGATGTTGTTGACTTCGGCGGCGGTAAGACGGTGGATATCGAGTCCCCGGGAAAAGGCCTCGATCATCTTCTCGTCACCGGCGAGATCCGCGGCAATGCGGAGCTCGAGCTGCGAATAGTCAAAGGCCACGAGTTGAAAACCGCGGCCGGCCACGAAGGCCTTGCGAATCTTCCGGCCGTCCTCGCCCCGGATGGGAATGTTCTGAAGGTTGGGACTGGCTGAGGCCAGGCGGCCGGTGGCCGTGCCCATCTGGTCCCAGGTGGTGTGGATGCGGCCGTCCGGCCCAACGAGTTTTGGCAGGACATCCACGTAGGTTGACTTCAGCTTGGCCACCTCGCGGTAGCGAAGGATATCGGCAATGATCGGATGGCGATCGCGGAGTTTGACAAGTTCGGATTCGCGGGTGGAGAGCGCGCCCGTTTTTTCGGTCCTGCGGATGCCCGTGGAGAGAAGGCCCAGGCGCTCGAAGAGCACCGCGGCCAACTGTCGGGGCGATAAGATGTTAAAGGGACCGCCGGCGGCTTTTGAAATTTTTGATTCAAGTTTGGCGAGCTCCCGGCCCATGCCAGCCGCGAGCGCTCGCAGGGGTTTGGCGTCAAAGCCGATGCCCTGCGCTTCCATGGCCGCGAGGATCGGCACCAGCGGCCCATCGAGTTCGTCGTATACCTTGGCGAGCTCCTCGCGCCGTAACCGCTCTTCCAGCGTCGGCGCGAGGGCAAAGAGGCGGACCGCGACGTCGGGCGGAGCCGTCGGCACCTCCTGTCCGCGGAACTCCCGCGCCAGGAGCGTTGCCGGATCGTACGTCCTGCGCCCCGGATCAAGCAGGTACCAGATCAGGGCAAGATCGCGGAGCAAGGACGGATCGTAGCCGGAGAGCCCCAGGCGCAAAAGTTGCTTCAGGCCAAAACCGTAGACCGGCCGCCCGGCGGAAAACCATGAAGCATTGTGTGGATCGGCGAGCGCGGCCTCCGGCAGCCGGAACACCTCTTCGCCGCTCACGGCAACGAACACCGCTTCTTCCGGGGGATGGTAGAGCAACACAGCGCCGGCCCGGGCGGACACGTCGGCGAGTTTCAAAACGGCCTTCACCCGAACCGGTCCAACCGCGGCCGAACCCCCCCCTGGCGCTTCGGCTGCCGCGGCACTCGTTGGCTCCTGGCCTGCCCGTCCCTGCCCGTCCGGCAGGCGGCCGGCCCGCTTGGCCGGAGCTTCAACGAGGCGAGCCGACGGGCCGATGCGCTGCAGCAAGCTTGAAAACCCGAACCGCTCCAGCATGGCGCGAACCTCCTCCCGGCTGGCCGCGGATTTGCGCAGGCGCGCGGAAGCCAGCACGAACGAAATGGGAACGTTGCGGTCAATCGTGGCCAACGTCTTTGAGAAGAGCGCATCAGCCTCGTGGGCTTTCAGCGCGGCGATGACGCCGGGCTTGGCCGAGAGCCGCCGCTTCTTCAGGGCGCGGTAGACCTCCTCGATCGAGGGGTGGGATTTCAGGAGCTCAATCGCCGTTTTCTCGCCAATGCCCTTGACCCCGGGGATGTTGTCCGACGGATCGCCTCGAAGACCCTTAAAATCAATCAGCTGCCGCGGGGTCAGGCCGTAGCGCTCGCGCACGGCCCGCACGTCGTAGAGCACGGTGTCCGAAACGCCCGTGCGCATGGTCAACACCTTGGTCCGCTCGTCAATCAACTGGAGCGTGTCGAGATCTCCGGTGACGATGATGATCTCGGTGTCGGCGTGCTTGGCGCCCACCCGGGCGGCCACGGTGCCGATGATGTCATCGGCTTCGTAGCCGGCCTTCTCCAGCATGGGGATGCCAAAGGCCTTCACCAACTCCTTTACCAGCGGAATCTGCTGGTAGAGGGCATCCGGGGCCTTGACCCGCTGGGCCTTGTAGCGCTCGAAGACCGCATGCCGGAAGGTCGGCCCCTCATGATCAAAGGCGGCCACGGCATAGTCGGGCTTCAGCTCCCGGATCATCTTCAAGAGTACGGAGGCAAAGCCGTAGACCGCGGCCACCGGCTCGCCGCCGGGACTGGTCAGCGGCGGCAGGGCATGCCACGCGCGGTGGATGACGGCGTGGGCGTCAATGAGGATAAGCTTCTTCATTAATTTTCAATTATCAATTCTCAATTTTCAATCAATAACCCAAACTCCAATTTTCAATTAATACCTACTTTGGAACTCCGGCTTATCTTGGCAAAAATAAGCAATAATTCATGGCCTTCCTTCCAAAACCTTCTGATCTCTTCCCTTCTTTCTGGATTGGCTTTCGCCAGTAAGCGAAGCCAGTGCGCGGTCTCCTTAAGTTCTTTCTTGACGATCCCGACTTTATGCACAAAGTCCCTCTTGCTTTCGGCCTCCGTTGCCTCGCAGTAGTTCGCTCCTGCGGATCCCACCGCGCCGATAAGCTGATCGATAATCCTCCGGTTTACAGCATCCTGAGGAATGGTTCTCGCAAACCCAATAATATCTTCAGCAAATTTTGCCAGCCGATCTTCTAAATTGAATTTGCCGTTAGTCATTGAAAATTTAAAATTCACTGATAATTGAACATTGATAATTGATAATGGTTTGATAATTGGTCATTGAAAATTGGAAATTTGAATAGTTCGCTCATTCCGACGCTCCCCATGCGTAAACCGCAACCGGAGAGCATCGCGCGGTATCAAACTTCTGATCCGCTCGGCCCACTCGATGACGACGATGGCCTCGCGGTCTTTGCACATATCCTTGAGCCCGAGGCGGCGGGCCTCGGCAGGGGTCTCCAGGCGGTAGGCGTCCACGTGTACGAAATGGCGGAACGGTTTTGCGCGCCTGCCGAGGCGGTACCACTTCGTGAGTACGAACGTGGGGCTCTGGACCTTCGCGCGGATGCCGAGGGATGACGCCAGTCCCTGGATGAACGTGGTCTTGCCCGACCCCAGCTCGCCGGAAAGGGCAAGAACGAGCGGGCGGCGGCCAAGGGAAAGCAGTTCCCGGATGATTGCTGCTGCCGCTTTTTTTGTTTGCCCGGGGCTTTTCGTCTTGATGCGGCGCACCCACGACATGAAACCACACTAGCAGATTTTCCACTCTCCCGCGATCCTCCTGGGGCAATAGCGACAAAATGATTGTTAACAATTCTCCGTACGATCGTGAAATGAATTGTTAATAATGGGATCGCCTCGAAAAATAAAGCATCCGCACGAGAGAGCGGTGCGGTCTAAATCTATTGAAGTCGGACTTCAATAGATTTAGGGTTGGCGCCGGCGGGCAAACAAATAAAAAGAGCCCCGAGAGGAGGGAGCTCATGCTTCTTTTGAGCTCTTACTCCTCTCGGGGACACAACTAGAACCCCCCCCTGACACCATTCGTCTTGCCCAGCCAGGTCTGCGGTGCCGGCGGGGCCGCGGCCGGGGGGGCCGGTGGCGCGGGCGGCGCGGATGCCGCCGGCGCCCCCATCGGGATCTGCCTCTCTGCCGGGGGAAGAGGCGCGACCGGCGGACCGGCCGGCCGGTACCGCCGCTCGGCGCCCTGGCAGGACCACTGGTACCGACCGGTATGGTCATAGTACCACTGGCATGCCTCTTGGGGCGCGGCTGCCGCGGCAGCCGCGGCTGCGGCCGCCTGCTGCTGCTCGACCTCGGCCCCCCGGGCATAGCCCTTGAAGCCGCCGATCGTGGCACCGGCGACCGCGCCGATGGCAGCACCCTTGGCCGGGTTGCCGGTCACGACGCCGATCACGGCGCCAGCAGCGGCACCGGCGACCGCGCCGATGCCCGCGCCGCCAAGCGTGTACCGATCGGCCGTGGCGCAGGCCGCCAACAGCGGCACCAGCGCCAAGGACAGAAGAAGAACCGGAATCAACCTTTTCATCGTCCTCCTCCTCTCGGGAGCCGGGCTCCCTTTCGAACGGAACGGTTTGATTCACCTCTCCAATTTCAGCCAAAAACCGAATTTTCAAGCCATTTCAATTATATCAAAACTTAGTAAAAAAGTCAATCCCTTCTGGCCACCCGGCTACGGGCGGGTTATACACAGAAATTCGTTGACTTTCCGGGGTCGGGCGCTACCAATGGGGCAAACGGGTGAGCCCCGTTACAACCCGGCCCTCGCCCCGTTAGAGATTTTCTCTACCGGAGTAAAGCCGCGGCCTCCAATGAGCTTCATGGCTTCTTTCTTCCTCCCCACTCTGAAGGGAGGGGCGTCCGGTTGTAACGGGGTGAATGACTAATGGCTGGAACCAAGCTCAAAATTTCCAAAAATAGTTTCTGAGCTAGTCGAAGGACTACTTTGAGCTTAGCATTGGTATGCCCTCGACAAGCTCGGGCGATAAAATTGATTTTTAAGACCGCCACTCATGACGAACGTCTGGAAAACACAACTGGAGCAGGCGGTGCGGCGGATTGGAGAGGCGGGTACTATTGCCATCGTGCTTGCCGATGCGCCCGGCCTCGACGCGTTGGGCTCGGCCGTGGCTCTGGAGCGCGGATTGCAAACGCTCGGCAAGACGGTAAGCGTGTTTGCGCCGGCCATAGCGGCCTTCCCGACGCAAGCGCTCGTTGCCCCCGGCGGCTGGTCGAACGAGCCGCTCCGCGAATTTATCATCTCTTTTGATCTCACCCGCTCGCCGATTAAGGAGCTGAAGTACGAGCGCGACGAGAACCGCATGAACATTATCCTGGCGCCGACCGGATCATCCATCCGGCGCGAGGACGTGGAGTTTAAAAACGGCGCGCTCCGCTACGACCTGGCCCTCACCCTCGGCGTCGGCCGCATTGAGGAGGCCAGCGCGAGCTTGGCGGCCGCACCCGAGCTCCTCCACGAAAAACCCGTCCTGAACATTGACGCTGACCCGGCAAATACCGCCTACGGCGAGCTAAACCTCCTGCCGGCGGCCGACGAGCCGGCGAGTAACGCAACGATCCCGGAACTTGCCTACCGCATCCTCACGGGTTTAAACGCGCTCCCGAGGGACCTCCAAACCGCCACCACGCTCTTGGCCGCGCTGGCCGCGGCAACCGGCAACCTCCGCCTGGGCCGGGCCAGCTCAGGAGCGCTCCGCATGGCCGGCGAGCTCATCGAACGCGGGGCCGATGCCGAGGCCGCCCGGCGGTATTCGACCCTTGCCCGCCCGCTTTCCGAGCAGCAGCTCCTGGCCCGGGCCATCGCCCGCACGCGCTGGGATCCGGAAACGAGCACGCTCTGGTCAGTGCTCACCGCCGAGGACTTTGAGAAAACCGGCCTGACCGGCGCGGCGGCCGGAGAACTCCTCGAGCAGATTGGCGATACCCTGCCGCAGGCGGAGCACCAGGTACTCCTGTGGCAGGATGCCGGGCGCCCCGACATTCAGGTCATGATTCGCTCGGCCGCCGCCGGCCGCGCAGAAACCTCATCCCCGGCGCCCGCCTACCCCACGTTCCGGGAGGCCGAGGCGGCCATCGGTGAATTGCTCCGGAGCCAGGAGGGGATAGAATGAATGGGCATGATGCCAATCTACGAATGGCATGCCAATCTACGAATTGCGAATACCGCCAGCTCACGATTTGCGGCATTCGCATGCGATTCGTAGATTCGCATTAACCCTGTGGTTGCCTTTGACGAAGAAAAGCGCGAGCGCAAACTCACCCAGCTCCGGCACAAGGAAGAGGAGGAGACGGTGAAGATGCTCTCGGAAAAATACGGCCTGCCCTACGCCGACCTCTCGACCATCCCGGTAAACGCCGGGGCCCTCGCCCTCGTGCCCGAGGCCCAAGCCCGGGAAGCCGGGCTGGCCGTGATCCAGGCCGTTGGCCGGAAGATCGAGATTGCCGTCCTGAACCCGGAAAATCCCAAGGCCAAGGCCGTCCTCGACGACCTCGGCCTCAAGCGCTACGCCGCGGACCTCTTCCTCGTCTCGAAAACGAGCTTGGAGAAGGCCTGGGCCGGCTACGCCCACGTGAAGCCCAAGGGCCGGGTGGTCACCGGCGAGATCCAGGTTTCCGGGGAAGCGCTCGGCGAGTTCCGCGCCCAGGTGAAGAACCTGGCCGATATCGCCCGCCTCGTGGCCGGCGTGGAGCGGAAAAGCGTCACCGACATCCTTGAAATCATCATTGCCGGCGCGCTCCAAACCGAGGCCTCGGACATCCACCTCGAACCCCAGGCCGGCGAGGTGCGCCTGCGCTACCGCATTGACGGCCTGCTGGCCGATGCCGCCTTCCTCCCTGCGGCCTCCTACCGCTTCCTCCTCTCGCGGGTCAAGCTCATTGCCGAGATGAAGCTGAACGTCAAAACCCGGGGGCAAGACGGCCGCTTCACCATTAAAGCCGGAGAGGGTGACATGGAGGTTCGGGCCTCAACCCTGCCCGGCTCCTACGGCGAGAACATTGTCCTCCGGGTGCTGAACCCGAAAACCATTGCCCTCGGATTTGCCGAGCTCGGCCTACAGCCCTGGATCCAGGAGGTTATGACCCGCGAGCTTTCCAAGCCCAACGGCATGATCCTGACCACCGGGCCGACCGGGTCGGGCAAAACCACCACCCTGTACGCCTTTTTGCGCAAGGTCTCAAAACCGGGCATCAAAATCATCACCCTGGAGGACCCCATCGAATACCACATCACCGGCATTGAGCAGACCCAGGTCGAACCCGAGGCCGGGTACGATTTCGTCTCCGGGCTCCGCTCCATCCTGCGCCAGGATCCGGATGTCATTTTGGTCGGCGAGATCCGCGACCTCGAAACGGCGCAGACGGCCATGCACGCCTCGCTCACCGGCCACCTGGTCTTCTCCACCCTGCACACCAACAATGCCGCCGGGACCATCCCGCGCCTCTTGGACCTCGGCGTGGATACGGCCATCTTGGCTCCGGCCATCAATGTGGCCATGGCCCAGCGGCTCCTCCGCCGGCTCTGCCCGCGCTGCAAGACCGAATCGCCGGCCACAGCCGAGGAGCGGCGGACTATTGAGCGCGAGCTCGCCCTGTTCCCGCCGAACGTCCCGAAACCCGCCCCGCCGGAGAACCTGACGCTGGCTCGAGCCGCCGGCTGCGGCGAATGCTTCAACACCGGCTACAAGGGCCGCACCGGCGTGTTTGAAATCATCATCGTGGACGATACGGTCGAGCAGCTTATTTTCAAAAAGCCCTCCGAGGTGGATGTTCGCAAGGCCGCCCAAGCGCAGGGCCAAATCACCATGCGCCAAGACGGGATCCTGAAAGTTTTGGCTGGCGTTACGGATTTACAAGAAATAGAGAGGGTAGTGGGCGCGGGATGACTTGAAAAAATTAAAAACGCAAAATGCAAAAGTCAAAATCGCAAGACAAAATCCAAAATTTTGAATTTCCACTTGTCATTTTGCATTTTGAACTTTGATTTTTGGATTCACCACAAAATAAAACCGCCCGCGCACGATGCTTCACGTGCAAGAGCGGCAGGCGGCAGAACTAGAGAAGTTGGGGCTTTCACTAGCCAAAAAAGAAATGTTTAATCGCCCCACCAGTGAGAAGGATACCACCAATGATGCACATCCTACCGAGTGTCCTGGTCTCGCCTGGATAGGGTGCACTCTTCGCCGAAAAAGTCATCCCCATCCCGGCCCCCAAAATGGCCAAACCCAGGCCAATCCCCATGCTGAGGTTAATCAAATCCATCACGCTTCCCCCGAGCCGAGTTCGGCATCCGAACGGTTAACGTCAAAGACCTATCCCTAACACCTGACACCTAGCACCTAACACCTCGTAACACACCTCCCCGGGCGGTGGGCAATGCTCCGGTTTGGGAACGCGGAGGTCAGGGTTTTGAAGTCGAGTGTCCCAGTCCGTTCCGCGGCAAGGCGGGAACCAAGGCACCGAGCGTATAAAAACCCCCATCACGGCCGAAGTAAATCAACCGCAATTGCCCACCGCCCGGGGAGGCGAACCCCGTTACTGCTTTCAAAATCTGACGGCTACAGCTCCCGTAACTCTCCCATCCTCCCCCGGTTAAAGAGGAGTATCTTGGGCAGTAACGGGGTGAAGCGAAAAAGGGTCCGCCCTGTTACAAAATTGACACTCCTCGGCTACCCTATTCGCTGCTAAATCACCAAGGATAATCGCTTCCGGGACGCCCGCGCATGACAATTTTGTAACGGGGCCCGCGCCCTCCTCTGCTATTCGGCCTTAATTATAACAAAACGAAACACCAATGTCAACTGCCGCCGGCTTTGGCCGCCCGGGACGCATGCCTGCCGCCGAGCCACGAGAAAAATCCGAAGACATTGCCCTGGACCAGACCCTGCGCCCGCAGCGCTGGGATGATTTCATCGGCCAGGAAGCGGTCAAGCAGAATCTCAAAATCCTGATCGCCGCGGCAAAAAAAAGAAACGAGGCCATCGAGCACGTGCTCCTGTACGGCCCGTCGGGATTGGGAAAAACCTCCTTAGCCCATCTCATCGCCCGGGAATTGAATACCTCCATCCGCATCACCTCCGGGCCGGCCATTGAGCGCGTCGGGGACCTGGCCTCCATCCTGACCAACCTCCTCCCCGGCGACGTCCTCTTCATTGACGAGGCCCACCGGATGAATAAGCTGATTGAGGAGGTGCTCTACCCGGCCATGGAATCGCGGACCCTGGATATCATCATCGGCAAGGGGCCGTCGGCCCGGACCATTCAGCTCGAACTTCCCCCCTTCACCCTCATCGCCGCCACCACCCGAATCGGCATGCTCTCCGGGCCCCTGCGTTCGCGTTTCGGCGTTACCTTCCGCCTCGACTTTTACTCCGAGGCCGACATCCGGGAAATCCTGGAACGCTCCGGGGCCATCCTCGGCATCCAGGCCGACCCCGAGGCCATTGCCATCACCGCGGCCTCGTCGCGCCAGACCCCGCGCATCGCCAACCGCCTGTTAAAGCGCGTGCGCGATTACGCCGCGGTCCACGGCTCGGGCCGCCTCACCGCCTCCTCGGCCCGGGAGGCGCTGGCCCTCCTTGAAATTGACGGACTTGGCCTGGAACCCGCCGACCGGCGGATCCTGGAGACCATCATCCGGAAATTTTCGGGCGGGCCCGTGGGCCTGGCGGCCATTGCCGCGGCCGCGGCCGAGGAGGAGGAAACCATCGAGGAGGTCTACGAGCCCTACCTGATGCAGCTCGGCCTTATCGAGCGCACTGCCCGGGGCCGGGTGGCCACGCGCCTGGCTTTCGCGCACCTCGGGCTGGAGTACCCGGATCAGCCCCAACTGATATAACCACACATCGTTACCAATGCGTGCGCCAATAATACAAATCCGCCGGTGTAGCTCGCAGGTATTCGTAATACTTTGTACACGCATTCGTACTGATTCGTGATTATTCTCCTGTCCGGCTTCATGCTCTTCATCCTCGCCGACGCCCTGCTCTCGGCCGCCGTGATCTACCACCTGCGCCAATTCACCATGCCCGGCTGGACCCTCGGCCGGACCGTCATCGGTCTCTACCTGATCTTGGCCGCGATCTTCCTGGCCACTGCCGCCTACTACGTATTCCAGATCAATCCGCATGATCTGGCCACCTTCATCCGCGGGGGCCTGACCCTCCCCGGCAACACCCTCCGCTAGCGCATGCCCCGTCCCGCGGCAGTAACTCATACCGACTACACGCTGGTCAGAGCGATACCGCTCCAGTTCGAAATTTCACTACCGGGCATGGCTACGGCACGAGGCCGCTCCCGACGCGCTACCGGGAAGCCGAAGTGCATCTGGAGCGTGGTAAGCCAGAGTAAGCGAAGTAAAGCGGTTAGTTGTTCGAAGTTCTACTACCGGGCATGATCAAA
>CAYJUW010000027.1:0-11781 GCA_964373495.1 uncultured Candidatus Saccharibacteria bacterium
GCGCCTTCATCCTCGCCGCAGAGCGGCGAGGTATTCGGCGCGGGCGGTAATAAACTACACTCCCGCAACCAGAACTGCTATTATTACATATAAGGTTTATTGACTGATCAGACAGATCACCTTACTGTTGTTTCTCTGATGAGTATGCGGGCTCTCCTCTTTGCCGAACGCCTACATTTCCTCCGGTGCGGCGATACCGAGGAGGTTAAGCCCTTTCGCAAGAGTGAGCGCAACGCCCATAACTAGCGCGATTCGCAATGTGCGCTTGGTCGCGTCCGGTTCCTGGATCACCGGGTGGGAGTGGTAAAACTCGTTCGCCAGCTGCGCGAGACGGTAGAGGTAGTTGGCGATGGTATTGGGCGTGTAGTCCTTCAGCGCATCCTCGATGGCCTCGGGCAACCGGAGCGTCGTTGCCAACAATCGATGTTCAACGTCGTCCAACGCCGCATTCTTTGAAATCTTTGTTTCCTTTCCGGCCTTCTCCAGAATGCCCTTCAAACGCGCGTGGGTGTATTGGAGGTAGGGCGCGGATGCGCCCTCCAAACTCAGCATCTGATCCCAATCGAAAATGATATCGGAGAGACGGTGGCGCGAAAGATCAAAGTACTTCACGGCACCAATGCCGACCAGCCGCGCGATCTCATCTTTCTTCGCTTCTGGTAATTCTGGATTCCGCTCCTCGACGATGGCCCGACTGCGCCGGATTGCCTCCTGGAGGACATCCTCCAGCGGAACAAGCTTTCCCTCCCGGGTGGCAAACTTTTTCCCGCCCGGCCCGAGCATCATGCCGAACTTCACGTGCACGAGCTGACCCGGCTTGGCGTAGCCGAGGAGCTCTGCAGAACGAAATACCTGCTCCAGATGGAACGTCTGTTGGTTCGCGGCGACGTAGAGCAGGCAGTCGGCGTCCCATTCTTTGATGCGGTGCTGAATAGCTGCAAGTTCGCGGGTCGTATAGATGGTGGCGCCGTCTGATTTTTGGATAATCTCCGGTGTCGGACTGCCGGGAATGGGAATCACCACCGAGCCATCTTCACTGCGCTGCGCCACTCCCCGATCGAGGGCATCTTGGATGATACCCTTCAATTCCGGCTCGTAGTGACTCTCGCCGACGGTGTGCTCGATGTTCACACCGAGGAGATCGTAGACGCGGTTGAAGTCACGGAGGGATTCATCGAGGAACCACTGCCAGAGTTTCCGGTTTTCTGGATCGCCTTCTTCCAGCCTCTTGAATTCCTGCCGTCCCTCATCGAGTAACCGGGAGTCATCCTTGGCGGCCTGCGAGAAGCGGACGTAGAGATTCAGCATCTCACCAATGGGATGCTGTTTTATCTTCTCCGGATCGCCCCAGCGCTTGTATCCAGCTATGAGGAGACCGAACTGCGTTCCCCAGTCGCCGGGAAAACTAAGTGACACGGCCTCGTAGCCGGCGGCGCGCAGGAGGTTTACGATGGCTTGGCCAATGATCGTCGAGCGGAGGTGGTGCACGCCGAGGGGCTTGGCGATATTCGGCGACGAATACTCTACTACCACGGTCTTCCCTTGGCCGACATCGCTACGTCCCCATTGATCCGGCTCCGCGAGAATGCCGGAGAGCGCTTCCCGGATGGCACCATCGGCCAGCCGGATATTGACGAACCCCGGCGCGGCAACCTCGACGCGCTCGATGAGATTTGCCCGTTGGGCGTTCAGCGTGTCGACGACCGCCTCAGCGATACCTAGCGGCGGCCGCCGGGCCGGCTGGGCGATGAGTAAAGCGGCGTTCGTCGCATAGTCGCCGTGGGCCGGGTTCTCCGGTACTGCCACCGAAAAATCAGGGATGTCAAACTGCGGCAGCGTGCCTGCCGTCTGGAGCTCGGCGATTGCGATTCGGACAAGCTTATGAACGTCATCCCGAATCATAGGCACTTCTCAATCTAACAGAATTTGAAGGAAATAAAACAGGGAGGATGTCGTTCCATCCTCCCCCGAGACCGCCGCGCCATCCGCTTCAGTTGAGCCAGTGGGGATAGCCCGCGGTTGGCGGGACGCGGTAGAAAATTCCGACAAAGAACACAATGAAGAGCACGGCGAGCGCGGGGAGGAAAAAGATTGCCTTCGCTAGGATGCCGAGCGCCGCCGCTTTCATGGGTCCCCCTCGCCCGCCATTGCCCCGGGGACAGCCGCCGGGAGATGCCGGGCTATCGCCCGTGAATTTGCGGAGTTCTTCCATCATGGCCTCCTTTCGGCAATCGTACGACACTCCGTAGTACCCAAAGGACCGGCGAATGAAATCGAAGATCGGGCAGTGGTGATACGCGCGAAAAACGACGTATCCTTGAACCACCGGAGACCCGGCCGCCATGACCCCACGCGAGGGCTCCTTTCTCAAACAGCGAGGTGAGAACGCCGATGACGGAACGGGGAAAACCTGCTACCGTTAAACTACCATGCCGGGCATCGCCGTCAACCGGAGGGCCGCCTTTGACTACGAAATCCTTGAGGAGTACGAGGCTGGTATTGCGCTGCACGGGCACGAGGTGAAGTCCGTCCGCGCCGGCTGGATGCAGCTTGCCGGCTCCTTCGCCATCATCCGGGGCGGCGAGGCCTGGCTGGTAAACGCCGCAATCCCGCCCTACCAGCCGGCCAATACCCCGGCCGGCTACGATCCGGCGCGAGCACGCCGGCTGCTCCTGAAGAAGGCAGAGATCCGTGAGCTTATCGGTACATCAGCACAGCGGGGCTTGACGCTCGTGCCCTTGCGGGTATACACTAAGGGCCCGAGAATCAAGGTAGCGTTCGGCCTCGCCCGCCGCAAGAAGAAGTACGACAAGCGCGAACGGATCCGGGAGCGGGAAGACCAACGGAAAATAGAGCGGGCGCTCCGAAAAAGCTAGAGGGGATGATAGGCCTCGACGGATCATTGAAAGCTCGCGGTGCAGGCCGAGGGCGCTTGGGACACCTCGTTAAAAACCCGCACAGCAATAAGTGCAAACTTATTCTCAACTGTGAAGTCGGCAGTCGCTTCGGTTTTCGGAGCGCCCGCCTTCGCACCTGTTTACGCCTAACGGCGTAAACCATCGGCCTCCTCCGGCCCGTCGGGGGAAGTCCGGTGTCCACCATACGGGCTTGGATCGCCGACTCCGGTAAGGCGATCAACGCAGACCGGAACCGGGTTTGAGAATATTTCGCTTGATTTGAGTTCTCAATCCGTACCATGAATCAAGCTACGCCTGTAGCGACCGCGGGTTCGAACGATTCGGACGCGGGTTCAACTCCCGCCATCTCCACCACTGCGCCCCCGCAATCGAATTCTACCAACTAACGCGAGTGTACCGCCCGTATTCGCCGCTACCGCATCAACAACCAAATCCGCGCCGCCCGCGTCCGGGCTATTGACGAGGCGGGCACGCATCTCGGCGAAATGGCGCTCGAGGACGCGTTCCGCATGGCCGAGGAGCGGCGGCTCGACGTGATCGAGATCGCGCCCACGGCCAACCCGCCGGTGGTCAAAATCACGGACTTCGGCAAGTTCAAGTACGCCGAAGCCCGGAAGGAGCGCGAGCACCGGCCCAAGGAGCGGCATGTGAGCGGGGTCAAGATGCTCCGCATCGGCTTCAAGACCGGCCGCCACGATCTCGAACTGCGGGCTCGGCAATCCGAGGCCTTCCTCCGCCAAGGGCACAAGGTGCGGGTGGAGATGATGCTGCGCGGCCGCGAAAAGGCCCTGCGCGACTTTGCCCGCTCACGGTTCCAGGAATTCTTGGCCCTTATCCCGGGTGCGGCCATTGAGCAGGCCATCAAGCCGAGCCCGCGGGGATTCAGCGCCATACTAAAAAAAGCATAATATAAATCTGTGCGCATACGACGCGAATGCCGCGAATACGACATTCGCAGTATGCGCATGGATTCGTAGATTCGAATTATTTCATGAAGCCCAATAAATCAATCCTCAAGCGAATCCGGATTACGAAGACCGGCAAACTGGTCCGGCGGCGAGCGGGGCAGGATCACTTTAACGCCAAGGAGTCGGGCCGGTCGCAGCAGCGAAAGCGCGGGGCTGCCCCGTTCATGCACGCGCTGGCGCGCGAAGTACGCCAGCGCGTATAATACCAATCCACGAATCCCGCTGCTCGCGGGGTGCGATGTATAAATTCGCATTACCTCCATGCCCAGGGTCAAACGCGGCGTCATCGCCCATAAGAAACGAAAAAAGCTCCTCGGCTACGCCAAAGGTTTCAAGTGGGGCCGAAAATCAAAAGAGCGCCTGGCGCGCGAGGCGCTCTTGCACGCCTGGAGCTACCAGTTCCGCGACCGCAAGCGGAAAAAGCGCGAGTTCCGGCGGCTGTGGAACATCAAAATCAACGCCGGCGCACGAACCCACGGCCTCTCGTATAGCCGGTTCATTGCCGCGCTGAAGAAACGCAGTATCGAACTTGACCGAAAGATGCTGGCCGAACTTGCCGAGCACGAACCGCCGGTATTTAAAAAAGTCGTGGCTGCGTTATAGCGGCGACGCACGGGAACGCCCCGCGACGCGCGGGGCGTTTTTGGCAGTATGTCGGCGAAGAACCTATTTCCGGACTGACGCAAATAATTTCGATCGAAACTATTTGAGTCAGCGCTTCGCCGCTATCCGCCGTACGCGGCAAACGCGACCAGCGCAATCCCGAGGCCCATCAGCAGAAGCTGAACCAGGAGGTGGGCAAAGCCGGTTTCCTCGTGGGTCTCCGGGATGAGGTCGGACAGGGCGATGTAGAGGAAATTCCCGCCGATGACGGCCAGCACGTAGGGCAGGAGCCATTCCAGGGCCTGCCCGGCGACGTAGCCGACCACGGCGCCGATGATCGTCGTCAGCGAAATCAGAAAGTTATACCAGAGCGCCCGGCTCCGGCTGTAGCCGCCCTTGATGAGCACGCCGAAATCGGCTATCTCCTGCGGCACCTCGTGGAGAAGCACGGCTATGGTGGTGGCGATACCGAGCGGAATGGACACGAGGAAGCTCACCGCCAGCACCACCCCGTCAATGAAGTTATGGATGGCATCGCCCACGAGGATGAGCGTGGCGAAGGGGCGGACTTCGGATTCGTGCCCCTCGTGGTGATGGTACCAGCGGAGCAGCTTTTCAACGGCAAAGAAGAGGACAATGCCGGCAACAACATAGCCGAAGGCGGTGCGCTCGCCGAGCGCCTCCGCGGCCTCGGGGATAATGTCGAAAAAGGCCACCCCGAGGAGCGCGCCAATGGCAAAACCGAGAATGCGGTGGGCCAGCCAGCGCGCCACCGACTCCCGGAAGAGGACAAAAAAACCGCCGCTGAAGGAGACCACGGATTCGGCCAGTGCGGCTAAGATAATATAGGTGAGCAGCATGCCGGGAATGACAGATGACTAATGACGAATAACTAATGAGTGCGGCGACGGAATACGGTAGCGCCGGAGGTCAATGCGATCCCCTACGACGCGGATCCTTTCAGCGCGGAGTTTGGCGATTTTGCGCCTAGTCCCCCCGGGAAAGCCGAACCCGCCGGCATGCCCATCGGAGCGCACCACGCGATGACAAGGAATCTTGGAGTCGCGGTTGAAGCTCAAAATTGTGCCGACATGACGCCACGCTTTGGGCCGGCCAATGGCCCGGGCGATGTCAGCGTAGGTAGCCACTCGCCCGCGGGGGATGCGCCGCGCGGCGGCGTACACCCCGTTACACCACGCCAAGCGCGCAACCTCTTTATTCTCCAAGCTCTTCCTCATTACTGGCGTTTTGCAGAATGCTGACCTTTGGCGTAACGGGGCAGGTTTTGCTGGATAAATTCATGGGCCCGCTTCAAAATGTTCTGGGTGTTCTTGTATTTGACGATGTGCGACGCCTCCCGGTAGGTAAACCACCCAAACCCTTCATGCTCGCGCGAGACCGCCACCTCGCGTTTTTGCGATTCCACAAGATAGTAGATGACGATTTTGAATACGGCCGGCCGCCCGCCGCTCGGAGGCCTGACCGGCTCTCGGGCATAGCGATCTACGAACGTGTAGCGCTCGGTGGTGCGAAACCCGGAGATGATCTTCAAATCGTGGCGTTTCAGCCCGGTTTCTTCTTCCACCTCCCGCAGAAATGCGGCCGTGGCCCGCTCGCCCGGCTCGATCTTGCCTTTGGGAAAATTCCAATAGCCCCGGCCATAATAGAGAAGCAGGAATTTAAGCTGCCCGTCGCGCTCGCCCCGTAGCGTCCCGCTCCCCGCGGGACTGGTACGGGGCTCGCGCCGGAAGACCACTGCCCCGGCTGATATAACGCGCTTCATCCCGTTAGAAATTCTGATTATAGCTAAAAGTGACGACTCTCCGAAAGGTAGCCCAAACGCGGCAAGTTCCGCTCGCTATGATATTTCTAACGGGATTCATTTCAGTGCGTTGATAAATTCCTTTAGCGGCCTCGCGTTTAGTATATCCTTTTTTCCTGCCCATCCCCGCCGCGCCTGCGCAATACCAAACTTTAGGAACCCAAACCCATGGATGGAGTGAGCGTCGGAATCAATGACCATTTTCACGCCAGCTTCCACGCACTTCCGGATGTACTCATCCTTGAGGTCTAGGCGCTCGGGCGAGGCGTCAATTTCAAGAATTGTGCCGGTACGCTTGGCGGCTTTTATAATCTCATCCATATCCACTTCATAGGGCGGCCGCTTGTTGATGATGCGGCCGGTGGGGTGAAAGAGGATGTCTACGTGCGGGTTTTCCATGGCCCGGGTGATGCGCGTGGTCATCTCGGATTTTGACATCTTGAAGTTTGAATGAACGGCCGCACCCACGCAATCGAGCTTGGCCAATGTTTCATCGCGAATGTCTAACTTCCCATCGGCCGTGATGTTCACTTCCGCGCCCTTCAATACGCGGAATTTTGAATTTTGCATTTTGAATTTTGAATTGATTTTATCAATCGCGGCCATTTGCTTCTCGAGTTTCTCCTCGTCGGCCCCGCCGGTCATGGCCAGCGACCGGGTGTGATCGGTAATGCAAATATACTCCAGCCCGGCCTTCTTGCCTGCCTGCGCCATATCCTCAATGGAGTTTGCCCCGTCGGTCCAGTTGGTCTGGGTCTGAAGATCGCCCTTGAGGTCCTCGTAGCCAATGAGGCCTGTGGGGAGCTTGCCCGTCCGCGAGGCCTCAATCTCGCCGGTATTCTCGCGCATCTCGGGCTCGATGTATCGGAGGCCGAGGGCCTTATACAAATCCTCCTCGGTCCTACCGGCCACCCGCCTCTTACCCTTGAATAGACCATACTCGGAGAGCTTCATCCCCTTCTTGATCGCAATCTTGCGGAGTTCGACATTGTGATCCTTGGAGCCGGTGAAATAGTTCAAAGCCGCGCCGAAGGATTCGGCCGGCACCACGCGGAGGTCGCAATCAAGCCCGTTCTCCAACCGCACCATGGATTTGGTTTCCCCGTGCGCATAGACGTGCACCACCTCCGACATTGTTACAAAGTAGTCCATCACCGGCTTGGGGTTGGACGAAATAACCAAAAAATCAGCATCGCCAATGGTCTCCTTCATCCGGCGAATTGAACCGCCGGCAATGGCTGCATCAACTCCGGGTAACTTGTTCAGACGGGCTTCAATTTCTTTGATCAAGCCGTAAATTTCTCCAAGCAAAAACCGACCGCCGGCCTTTTTCACAAACTCAATGCCTTTTAAGATATTCTCCTCGGTCTTTTGACCGAGCGTCGGAATATCGCGGAGCTTGCCCGCCCGCGCGGCTTTCTCTAAATCCGCCACAGTCCGAATCTTCAGCTTCTGCCAAAGTAGCTTTATCTTTTTTGGTCCGAGCCCCTCGATGGCCTTCAACTCTTCTAAATCCACCGGCACTTTCTTTTTCAGCCGCTCGTAGTCCTTGATGTGATGGGTTTTTATATATTCCTCAATCCGCTCGGCAATCCCCCGCCCCACGTCCGGAATTTCTTCGAGCGCTTTCAAGCCGCCACGCGTATAGATCTCGCGGACGTCCTCATCGAGCGCCTCGATCGAAAGCGAGGCCTTCTCAAAGGCCCGGGGCTTAAACGGCACATCGTCCATTTCAAGAAGGAGTGCCATCTCGTATAAAATTTTTGCGATCTCTTGATTGATCATATCTTCATCCTACCAAAAGTGGCGCCTTGTCGCCCCATCAGTTTTAATTTGACAATATTGTGGTTATATGTAACAAATCAACCGACGGACACGAGGTTGGTACCATTCAACTAAATAAGCCGCCCAAAAGGAGGAGACTGATGGTAACGCTGACAGGAAGGAAAGGAGGATCCCATGATTCAACCGAACCCTGGGGAACAACACCTTGATCCCCGACTGGTGGCGCTGATTCAAAAGTCAGAGCGGGATGGGGGTATCTTCCTCAAAGATGTGCCTAATCCGGAAGACGCGATCGTTGAGGTACATACCCAAAACAGTATCTACACGATCGCGATTATCGATCTCGAGAAGGGCGAGGTCGCCATGCAGGGCGGAAAGTACCTCCCCGAGCCGGAGCTCTGCTATTTTCGGGGGTCTACCTTCGGCGGATCGATGATCAAGGTTGGGTGGGTTGGAGTGGGCATGCACCTCGAGGTAAACTCCAGCAGAGCTGGTCTCCTTACCACCTCATCGATCAGAACGGTGAAAGTGAAGGAGGATGGGGAGCTCGCCGGCTCCATGCGGAAGAAGGTAAAGGTGACCGCGCCCCGCGTCATGACCGAGGCTGAAGCTCGCGCCGCGATCCAGCAGTTCGTGGAGGAATCGTTCCCGCCGAACGTACGGCCAAAGGCTCTGGATATGATCGGCCGGTTCTCTCTGAATGGGCAAATCGCCATCGCAACACTCCTCCGGTACGCATTGGAGCAGGAGAAGTTCGAGCGGGCTCTCGCGCTCCTCGAACGGTTCTACCGTGAGCACTGGTTCTATCAGCACCCCGAGGTGCGCGGCGATCCGGAATTCACCACCGTGAACGCTCAGTACCTCGAACGCGCCTATGCCGAACTGGGTATCGCACTACCCAAAGGGTAAAGCAACACAACGCTCAAGAAGGCGCCAGCCTCACCCCACGAACGGGTGGGGCCACTTTATTTTCTGCCCCTCCTTCATCACTCGCGGAGCGGGGGCGTGTGCTTTTGAGACCATCGCGAGGCGCGGCGGCATGGTCTCCGGCGGAGCCGGAGCGCCGCGCCGAGCGCTGAGCGAAGCTCCGCCGCTGGGCGGAGCGAGCGTGTCGAAAAAGCACTGCCGCCGCTCCGCATCACTACACCCTCTTTTGCTCAATAAACACCCTCCCCACCGGCGTGGGGACTTTGGGCCGGATGCAGGGCCGGAACGATATTGCAGTTAAATTGAGATGACAGTGATCCCTCTGATTCTCCCGAATTTGCGATCTCTTGTTACCAATGGGGTACCACGACTGATTGCGGTGGCAGCAATCGCAGCATCAGGGAGACTAAAGCGGTAAATTCGTTTCAGAAACGCAGTTGTTTCGGCCAACGCATCATCAAAGGGAATGGAAATGAAATTTTTGAGAAACTTTCGCACCCGGTCGAGCTCTTGAGGTGTAAGGCCGGGCAACGCGAGCGCCTCGGCAACCGAAACGGAGGAAATAAAAAGCGCCCGACCGTCTCTAACCCAGTCGGACACCGCCACGACCGCATTGGCCTCACCGTTAAGATAGGCAATGAGGATATTTGTATCAAGCGTCATGGGTACGACCGGTAGAGTTTAGTCAGACGCTTCTCCCATTCACGGCGAAGCTGACGCTGATACCGGAGCGGATTCACGCGTTTTTTCCCTTTCAACATCCCGACCGCTTCAACTAAGCTTCTCGGCAGATTATAGCGTGGCTTCAGGAGTCCCTGACGCGTAAGGATTTTTGCCTGGGGGACGCTGACCATATGTTTATATGTTACCACAGCGGATATTAAAATCAACACTCGGTACCCATGACACACCTAATAAAGTATAGCCCTTAAGAGTAATCGCGAATATACGAATCCAACGCAAATATACGAATGCCGAATTCGCCACATTCGCATATTGAAACGAAATTCGTATATTCGCGACTACTCCTTGCGATGCCAATCCCTGTGGTGAGTTTATCGAACCATACAAATTCTATGCCAATCAACGAATTGCGAATGTGTTACTCTCCGCGTGCCATCCCGCAAAATTAGTGCGGGGTCATCTCAAATTCCATTGGTAGAAAGTTCCAACTAACAAGCGACCGCTTTTTAGTTGGAACATTTTAGCGGTCGCCATCTTTGGCCTGCTCACACCCTCTTTTGCTCCAAAAACACCCTTCCCGCCGGACTCGGAACTTTGGGGCGGATATAAGGCCTCAAAAAAAGGAGAATGACGAGGCCGATCGTCATGAGCGTACCGTTGATGAGAAAGAGCGGCCGGATGCCGATTAGCCCCACGAGAATGCCATTCAACACCCCGCCGAGTGCCGCACCGCCGCCGAGCGAGAAGCTCGACTGGAGCGTCCACTCAAACCCCTCGGAACCGGAATCAATATGCCGCGTGAAGATCGCGTAGAGCGGCGGCACGGCGAACGCGTCGCCGACTGCTATCATGGCCTGAATGAGAAACACATGCCATAATTCCCCGGCGAAATACATGAGGAATATGCCGAGCGTGGTTATGCCGATACCGATGAGGAGCGAGTAATAGTCGTCAATTTCGCCATGGTTCTTATCAATCCAGCGCGCAACAGGGAGCTGGAGAATGGATTTCACGACCCAGTAAATCGCCGACGCAAACCCCACGGCCGCGGCTGCCGCGCCGATGTCCTGCACGATAAAAAGCGCAAAGACGGGCACGGATAAGCTCGCCGCGACCGTAAATACGAACTGCGCGAAAATGATGACGAGAATAACTTGGTTAAACTTGAAGGGACGGAAACGCATATTACCCGAAAAGCGAGCTCTGGCCGGCTGAAAAATCCCTCCGCTCCGTGTCGTCAAAAATCTTTACCTTCCCGTATTCGCCGTCGTAGCCGGGTTCAATACTGACCTTCCCCTCCCGCACCCGGCCGATGCCTTCCGTTATCTGCGGAACGGTCGCGGCTTTAAGATCAGCCAGCGGCGCCTCGAAGAGAAGGTAAAATTCCGGCCCGACTTCGCGAATAAGGCGCATATATTCTTCTTTCACTTTCTTTGATGATACGCCCATCCCGTAGGCCTCGCCAATGATCTCATCCAGCGGCACTATGCTCTTAAACGGGATGGCGCCTGCGGGCTTTACTCCGGCCGGTCGGTCCGCAAGCTTCTCAACTCGGTTCAGCACGCCCACGGTTACCGGCTTTCCGCAGGTCGGGCAGATGCCCTTCGCTTTCCGCGTTTCCTCCGGTGACATCCTTACTTTGTGTTCGCTGTGGCCGTCGTAGTGATACTTGCCCTCTTCCGGGAAGAACTCGACGGTGAAGAGAAATTTGGCCGGATCTTTTGATTTGATGGCTCCCACAATGCCCTCGTACGAGAGTTCACAGTCAAACACATTGGCCTCGCGGCCGATGCGCTGGAGCGAGTGCGAATCGGAGTTGGAGATGAGCGCAATTGAATCAAGCTTGGAAAGCCGCCAGTTCATGGCCGGGTCCGACGATAGTCCGCTCTCAATCGCAAAAATTTTCGGCGTGAATTCCTCAAAACACTCTTCGATAGAATCAAAACCGGACATCGAACCGAAAATGCTGAACCAAGGGGTCCAGGCATGGGCCGGCACAATCACCGTCTTCGGGTCGACGTTGAACACAATTTTAGCCAACTCCTCGGAATCAAGGCCCAATATCGGCCGGCCG
>CAYJUW010000028.1:0-10042 GCA_964373495.1 uncultured Candidatus Saccharibacteria bacterium
CTTTCAAACAGCCGTGGTATTATCTTGCCGAATGCCCCGCCGATGGGAGCCGCGAAGCGCGGCCCGAGGCGGCTACTCAACTTTGGTGGACCTGACGAGAATTGAACTCGTGTCTCCGCAATGCGAATGCGGTGTATTGCCACTATACTACAGGCCCAAAAAAATTTGAGCGGGTGAAAATGCCGCGTAGTGCCGCCATACTATATCCCCCAACCTCTGTTCTCTCCGCTTCACAACGCGGGCGGCGATTCCGGCTCTTGGTTCGGGGTGATCGCCTCGCCGGACCCGGCGCCCTCGGGCTCCGCCGGCACGGCTTCCGGCTGCGGCGCGGGCTCATCGCGCATGAGCCCCGCCCGCTCGCCTCGACTCGCCTCGGCGAGGCCGGGCTCGAGCTCGGGCGAAGCGGGCCGGTCAGGCAGGCCGAGGGCCAGGCGGTGGCCAGCCGGATCAACCGAAAGCACGCGGAACGGGTGCGCTTCGCCTACCACCAAGGCCTCGCGCATCGCAGCCTCGGAGCCAAATTCAGAGAGGTGGGCCAGCCCCTGGATCTCATCATCGAGCTTCACGAAGGCGCCGAAGGGATTGAACTTCGCCACGATCCCGCTGACCACGTCCCCCGTCTTATATTTCTCCGCCACCTTGGACCATGGATCTTCTTTAAGGGCTTTCAGCGAGAGCGAAACCTTGTCGCCTTCAACGCCGATGATCTTGGCCTTGACGATCTGGCCGACCTTCAAGACGTCAGCGGGGTGGGAAATCAGCTGCCAGTCAATTTCGGAGATGTGCACCAATCCCTCCAGGCCGTCGCCGAACTTCACGAAGGCGCCAAAAGATACGATGCCGGCTACCTCGCCCTCGATGACGTCCCCGGCGTGATAGGCGGCCAGGCGCTGCCGGACGGCCTCGGTTTCGCGGAACTTTTCTGAAAAAATAAGCTTGCCCTCGACCGGATTGATATCAATGACTGAAACCTCGAGCTCCTGGCCGACAAGCTTTTTTAAGGCCTCGAAAATCTTCTCCTTATCGCCGCCCTCCACCCGCGGGTAGTGCTCGGCCGAAAGCTGGGAGGCGGGCAGGAAGCCCGGGACGCCGAGGTATGCGGCGATGAGTCCGCCGCGGTTGGCATCGGCTACCTTGGCCCGGATGGCCTCGCCGGTTTCCATCAGCCGCTTCAGCTCCTGCCAGTTCCTCTCCCGCCCGGCCTCGCGGAGCGACACTTCGACGTAGCCCTCCTCGTTATCCGGATCCACAACCTTGGCCGTGACCCGGTCGCCCGGGGCGAGGCCTTTAATCGCGTCATGCGCGTCGTAGTACTCGCGGCCGAAGACCAGGCCAGTGCCATGCGCGCCGAGGTCGAAGTAGAGACGCGATCCGCGTTTCTCCAGCACCGTGCCCTCGACGATGTCGCCGGACTTCAGGAACGAGGTATGCTCGCTGCGCTGCTTCAGGAGCGCCTCCATGGGGTGGCGCCCCTTAGCCAGGGAGATGGCCCCGTTATCCGACGCGTTCTGTTCCGTAGTCACAGCGGCACTATACCCAGCCCGCGAGGGCAATGCAAGCCCCGTGAGAAATCTTGCGGCAGGAAATTGGCGCGAATAATCTTTCGGCCTTGGCGGGGCCTCGGCGTATGCAGAGAACCCCCGCACGGCCCCCGGCAAACACGCAGGCCATCGAGATCTCTAACGGGGCAAGCCGGTGCTCTTTCCGCGGCGCAGGAAATATGCTACGATGAATGAAATGCCAAGCTCCAGGCACCACATGGCAAACTGACGCCACCCGGCGTCATCCTGAGGCGCGGCCGAAGGATCTCGAGTTCCTTCACTTCGTTCAGGACGACCTGCGGTCGGTTTGGGATTTGGGGTTTGGGGTTTTAGGATTTTTACGCCATGACCATCACCTGGTACGGCCAATCGTGTTTTCGGCTTGAGGCCCGCGAAGGCGTGGTGGCCATTGACCCCTTCGACAAAACGATCGGACTCGCCCCGCCCCGCTTCCATGCCGACCTCCTCCTCGTCACCCACGCCCACCCCGATCACGCCAACGCCGCGGCCATCCCGGCGAGGTCTCGGGGGGAAACCGCCATCCCGGCTGGCCAGGGGCGGGGGAGCGAAAATCAGTGGCTCATCACCGGCCCGGGCGAATACGAGCTCTCCGGTCTTGCTATCCAGGGCATCCCGACCTTCCATGATCCGAAGGGCGGTCATGAGCGCGGCTTGAATACGGCCTTTCGCATGGCCATCGCCTCGGAGGGCATTGTCCTGGCACACCTCGGCGACTTCGGGGAAGAGGCCATGCGCGCCGAGACGCTCGAGGCCCTCGGCGACGTTGATATCCTCATGATACCGGTGGGCGGGACGTACACCATTGACGGCCAGACCGCGGCCAAGGTTGTACGCCAGATCGAGCCGCGCATGGTCATCCCCATGCATTACGCCCTCCCCGGGCTTTCGATAAAGCTCGCGCCGGTCGAGTCGTTCCTGAACGCATACGGCGCTCCGCCGGCGGATAGATCGGCGCGCCTGACCAAACTGGTTATCCGGAAACGGGATGTGCCGGAGGACGCAACACGGGTGGTGGTGCTCGCGGCCAGCAGCGCCTAAACACGAAGCTGCGCTCCACGGAAAGCGGCGGCCAACCGTTAATATAATAAATATAGAATAGGATACGGAATGAACCTCATCTCCTACCTCCGCAGCCGGCCGATGCACGAGCGACGGATTTTGGCCATCGCCGCCTATGCCGCCATCGCCGCAGTGATCGTGGCCGTATGGGTGGTCTCGTTCCGCAATAACCTGACCCGAATTCCGGACGTCGGGGAACCGGCTACGCTTGCGCCGGCCGGTGAGCCGCCGCCCCCGGCCGCCCGCTCACTGCGAACCCCGTTCCAGTCGCTCTCCGAGACATGGCGGCAAACGATCGAGCAACTGAAGACGGGCCTCGCGGCGCTAGAGCCCCTGGGCTTCGGCGAGGAGAAACCAGGGCAGACGGACGCGCCGGAAGCGCCTATCGCGGCGGAGGGAATAACCGTTCGCGTCATCGGCGGCGAAGGTGCCGCGCGCGGCGGCGCTCCGCCCGCCGGCCGGCCGCTGGTAAACGAGACGCCCAAACCGGTGACGGCGATTCAGAAGAACCCGCCGGCCCCTCGATCCCTCGCCGATGGACACCGAACCGCCGGGCAACCGAATGCACCAACCGTAGCCGAAAACCTGGCCCAAATCGGGAACACCACGCTTCCGGGAGATGAGCGCCGAGCGGAAGCCCTACCCCGCGGGGGAACGCCCGCGGGGGAACGCCCCGGATTTTTTGCCGCGCTCGAAGGGGTGCTGGCCGCGATCGTCCGTTCGTTTGCCGGGTTGGTGCGGTAAAGAACCGCAGTATGGCTCCCCGCTCCAATTTTGCAAAGTATTCCATGGCGAGCCGTTGCGCCCAAGTCGGCATGCGCTACCCGCCCTCCACCTATTCTACGATTGGCTCTGAGGCGACAGGACAAAGGAAATCGATACTACCCTCATGATACACATTAGGAATCGGCAGTAGAATGAGATGGGGGAGAACGCACGCGGCGCGCACAAAACTCCGAGGATAGTACCATGTACGAGTTTGCCCCGGCTTGGACGGCAACATTGGGGCGGGGTTGCTCATGGCTGTAGCGAAATTTATTTCGCTATGAGCTCATAAATTTCGACATCCATGGCAGAAATAGGAAAAATACAGCGCCGGGAGATTGTCGAGGAAATGCGGGAATCCTACCTCGACTACGCCATGTCGGTGATCGTGGCCCGCGCCCTGCCCGACGTCCGCGACGGCTTGAAGCCGGTGCACCGGCGGATTTTGTATACCCTGGCCGAGATGGGCCTCACCCACGGCGCCAAGTTCCGGAAATCGGCGGCCATCGTGGGGGACTGCCTCGGAAAGTACCACCCCCACGGGGATATAGCGGTCTACGATTCGCTCGTACGCATGGCCCAGCCCTTCGCGCTCCGCTACCCGCTCGTGGACGGTCAAGGCAACTGGGGCTCGCAAGACGGGGATTCCGCGGCGGCCCAAAGATACACGGAGGCGCGCATGACCCGCCTGGCCGGAGAGCTCCTGAAGGACATCGAGAAGGACACCGTGCCCTTCGCGCCCAACTACGACGCCACCCGCACCGAGCCGACGGTGCTGCCCTCGGCCCTGCCCAATCTCCTCCTGAACGGCTCCATGGGCATTGCCGTGGGCATGGCTACGTCCATTCCGCCGCATAACCTCGGTGAGATCGTGGATGCGCTCCTCCACTTGATCGAGCGCCCGGATGCCTCGGCCGAGGCCCTGGCCGACATTGTCAAAGGACCGGATTTCCCGACCGGCGGCATTATTTTCAACAAGACCGAAATTGCTCAGGCCTACGCCACAGGGAGAGGCGCCATCCTCATGCGCGGCGCGGCCGAAATCGTAGAGGAAACCCGTTCGGCAAGCTCAGGACATAGGGGCCAGCAGATCGTCATCACCGAGATCCCCTACCAGGTGGTGAAGGCCGAGCTGGTCGAGAAGATTGCCGAGCTCGCGCGCGAGAAGAAAATTGAGGGCATTAAGGACCTCCGCGATGAATCGGACAAAGAGGGACTCCGGATCGTCATTGACCTGAAATCCGACGCCTTCCCTCAGCAGGTCCTGAACTCGCTTTACAAATTCACCGATCTCGAGAAGAACTTCAACCTCAACATGCTCGCCCTGGTCGAGGGCATCCAGCCGCAGGTCCTGTCCCTGAAGAGCATGCTCGAGGAATACCTGAAACATAGGAAGACCGTGGTGACGCGGCGGAGCCGCTTTGAACTCGCCCGGGCCCGGGAGCGCATCCATATATTAGAAGGGCTCTCGCAAGCCCTCGATCACATCGACGCCATCATCCAGACCATCAAGAAATCGGCCGATCGCGACCAGGCCCAAAAGAACCTCGCCGCCAGATTCAAATTCTCGGCGGCTCAAGCTGCGGCCATTCTCGAGATGCGCTTGGCCACGCTGGCCGGACTGGAGCGGCAGAAGATTGAAGACGAGTTAACGGAGAAGCAGGCGCTCGCGCGGGAGCTGGAAGCCATGCTCAAAGATCCGAAAAAAATCCTGGGCGTCGTCACCGAGGAGCTCTCGCTCCTCAAGCGCGCCTACGCCGACCCGCGCAAAACAAAGGTCATCGCGCACGCCCTGCGGGAGATTGCCGCCGAGGACATCATCCCCGAGGAGGAGATGATCCTGGTTCTGACGCGCGGCGGCTACATCAAGCGCATCCGCCCGGAGGCCTACCGCATGCAGAAGCGCGGCGGCAAAGGCACCCAGGGCATGGAAACCAAAGAAGAGGATGTGGTCGAGCACTTCTTGACGGCCAACACCCACGCCGACCTTCTCTTCTTCACCTCCACCGGCAAGGTCTTCTCGACCAAGGCCTACGAGATCCCCGAGGGCTCGCGCACGGCCAAGGGCAAGGCCATTTATAACTTCCTCTCCATCAAGGCCGACGAGCGCATCCGCTCGCTCGTAGCCATCCCGCCGCAGGCGAAGCTCGCCGCAGGCGGCCCGCCGCAAAAGGGGATAGCCCAGGCGACCCCGCCTCCGCAAAAGGACCCCGCTTCCGGCAAGCCCTCGACGGACAAACCGGCGGGTCAAGCCGGCTACCTCGTGATGGCCACCGCGCATGGTATAATAAAGAAGGTCGCCGCCACTGCCTTTACCAACGTCCGCAAGAACGGCATTACGGCCATCACCCTGAAGGGCGGCGATGCGCTCGCCGGCGCGGCGATCACGGGCGGCAAGGATGAGCTCCTCCTCGTCACCAGCCGAGGCCAGGCCATCCGCTTCGCCGAGTCGGACGTCCGGCCCATGGGCCGCGGCGCGGGCGGGGTGAAGGCCATACGCCTGAAAAAGGATGATCGCGTCTCGAACCTGAACATCGTCCAGCGCGGCACGAACGACGCCGCATCCCAGCTCCTCGTGGTCTTCAGCCATGGCTTCGGCAAAAAAACGCCGATCAAGGACTACAAGCGCCAGAAGCGCGGCGGATCGGGCATCTAGACCGCGAAACTCACCCGCAAGACCGGCGCGGTAGTGGCAAGCTCGCTTGTCCGGGAGGAGACCGAACTCATCGCCATCTCCCAGCAAGGCCAGGTTATCCGTACGCGCCTGGCCGATGTCCCGACCTTAAGCCGCGCCACGCAGGGTGTTCAGATTATGAAGCTCGGAGCCGGCGACCAGGTGGCCTCGGCCACCGCCCTCTAGAATGAAAATTCCAAACCCCAAATTACAAATTCCAAACAAATTCCAAATCTTAAATTCCAAAATTCCAAACGCGTTTTGGTCTTTTGAATTTTGGCCATTGGGTATTGTTTGGAATTTGGTGCTTGGAATTTGGAATTTCAATGCCCAGGAACAGGGCCCCAACCATGGATGACTCGCTGTTGCAACGGGAACGGGGTACGGCGGCGAAGCCGGGCGCGGGCGGCTTTCTCCACCCCGAGCGGATCGTGGAGCGCTTCGGCCTCCGGCCGGGCATGGTCGTGGCCGATTTCGGCTGCGGCAGCGGCTACTTTAGCATCCCGGCCGGCCGCAAGGTCGGCCAGAACGGCAAGGTCTGGGCCATAGACATCCAGAAGTCGGCGCTTGAGCTAGTAAAAAGCCGAGCGCACCTCGAGCGGCTGCTCTGGGTTGAACCCGTATGGGCCGATCTCGAAGCCCCGCCGGGCTCGCGCCTGCCCAGTGGTGCGGCCGATTTCGTCATCATTTCCAACATCCTCTTCCAGACAGAGCGCAAAGCCGGCGTGTTCGCCGAGGCCTGGCGGGTGCTGCGCACCGGCGGAGGAGCCGCGATTCTCGAATGGGACGAAACGCCCTTCCCGGCCGGGCCGCCGATGGTACTGCGCGTGCCGAAGCGGACCGCCGTCAAGCTCGCTGAAGATGCCGGGTTCACCCTGGAGGAAGAGTTCAGCGCCGGCGACCACCACTACGGCCTGCTGCTGAAGAAGCGGTGAGCAGGAAAAATGAAAGATAGCATTCTCCTCCAAAAAGCGGATCGGTATGCACGCGCAGTATACAAAGCGGCAAAGCGCTCCCCGAAGGGAGAACTCTTTGGCTTCACCTCCCAACTCCGCCGGGCGGCGCTCTCGGTCGCACTGAATATCATTGAGGGATTCGCGCGGCACAATACCCGAGAACTCTACCAGTTTTTCAGAATCAGCTATGCTCCACTCCAAGAATCGCAGTATCTTCTTGAATTTAGTTTCCGTGAGGGATACCTGCGGGAAGTCGAGTATGGAGAAATCAGCGGTCTCGGCACTGAGGTAGCCAAGATGCTATGGACATCCCTTCGTACGCTCCGTCAAAAAACGCCATAGCCGCTCTTGTTCACTGCTCACTGTCCTCTTGCTCACTATGAAGAAAGCCCAATTCCTCATCTTCGGCGTCATCGCGCTGGCCGTGCTGATTGCCCTCGGCCTCTTAACCGGCATCATCCCCGGCATCCGCGAGACCGGGCCGCAAGCCCAACCCTTCACCCTGGAAATCTGGGGCGCGGGCGATCCGCCCGAACTGTGGCAGGAGATTACGAACGCCTACCAGCAACAGGCGGCGCGGGGGGCGACGATAAATTTCCAGGCCAAAGATCCGGAGCGATACGAAACCGAACTGGTCAACGCCCTGGCCTCCGGCACCGGGCCGGACATCTTTTTCCTGCCCGACGAGCTCATCGAGAAGCACGGCGATAAAATCCGGCCGCTCACCGACAACACCCTCGGCTACCAGCAAAAAAACCTCACCGCCGTCTTTGCCGACGGACTGGTCCGGGCCATGGCCGGCCCCACGGGCGAACTTTTGGGCGTGCCGCTGGCCTTTGACACCCTGGCCCTCCTCTATAACCGCGACTACTTCAATTCGGCCAATATTCCCCAGCCGCCCGACACCTGGGAGGCGCTGGTTGAGAACGTAAAACAGCTCACCCGCTACACCGAGGTCGGCGCCATCCGCCGCTCCGGCGTGGCCCTGGGCCGCGCCTCGAACGTCGAACACGCCGCCGACATCCTCTCCGTACTTCTCTACCAGAACGGCGCCACCATGATTGACGAGGCGCGCCGGGTAAGCATGCTCTCCCAGGGGCGCACGCGAGAGATCATCGCTTTTCTCACCGCCTTCACTGATCCGACCAAAAAAACCTATTCCTGGAACGCGGGCTTCGGAGAATCGCTGGAGGCCTTTAGCCGGGGCGAGACGGCCATGGTCTTCGGCTATTCGAGAGACGTCAAGCGCATCGCCGTTCTGAACCCGCAGTTAAACTTCGCCGCCGCCGCCCTGCCCCAGCCAGCCGGCGCCGAAGTTCAGGTCCACTACGGCCGCTTCTCGCTCCTGACCGTCTCGCGGCTCTCGAAGAACGCCGAGCAGGCCTGGCGCTTCCTCCTCTGGCTCCAGTCCAAAGACATCCAAAAAACCTATGGCGACGCCCTGGGTCTGCCGCCGGCCCGCCGCGATCTTGCCAAATCAAAGCCGCCGCGCGAATACCTCGTAACCTTCTACGACCAGGTGCTCTCCGCCCGCACGCTCCCGATCCTCGGCAACGGCTGGCTCCCGCCCATCCTCGATGATATGATTGAGTCAGTGGCCAGCCGGCGATTCTCCGTTGACCAGGCCGTGAGCCGCGCCGCGAACGCAATCAACATCGAGCTCGGCCGCACCCGATGATCGGCGCTCCAAAAAATCTCTTTCGGTTTGCCGCGGCCTGCGGCCTCGCCGCCGTCGTGATCTTCGCGGCCGCGCCGGCCCACGCCCAAATCGTCCCGGCCGAATGCCGCTCGCCCTCCAACATCGCGACGACCTGCACCATCTGCCACATCGCGGTCCTGGTCATCAATCTGACCACCTTCCTGATGAAAAATATCGCCTTTCCGGCGGCCGTCCTGCTCATCACCATCGGCGGCCTGACCCTGCTCACCGCCGGGCCGTCCGAGGGCCGGCGGACCACCGGGAAAAAGATCATCACCACGACCATAGTGGGATTGATCATTGTCCTCGTGGCCTGGATCGGGGTGGATACGGTCATTAAGGTGCTGACCGGAACGTTTAACTTCGGAGGTGCGCCGGGCACTCTCTTCACCCACCTCGGCGTCACCTTCGGACCGTGGAACGAAATTAATCCAGTTAATTGTCCGCTCTAGCATGGGACGCACGCGCTCACGAGTCATCTCTTGGATCGCTGCCGGAGTATTTCTCCTCATCCTCGCCGGGGGAGTAGAGGCCATTGACATCCAAAACCCTCTCGGCCCCAATGCAACCTTCAGCACCATCATTGAAAACATCACCAAGTTTGCCAATTCGCTCCTAGCCCCGTTATCAGCCCTCATGATGCTCATCGCCGGGTTTTTGTACCTCACCGCCGGCGGGAATCAGGAAAAAGTGAAGCTGGCCCATAAGACGATCATCTGGGCCCTGGTCGGCATTGGCCTGGTCATCCTGGCCAACAGCGCCCGCATCATCATTGAGCAGGTTTTGACGGGTTAAGTGCGGTGTTGATATCTCGCTTGCGCGCCCATTCCGAATCGCATACCATGGGGGAAACCAGCACATTGAGAGGGCTTCAGCGCTATTCGGTAATAGCGAAAATCGGCATAACGGCTGGCATATTGGCGATTGCGGCCGCGACTCCGGAATACGCGCATGGGGTGAGCGATGCCTGCGATTTGGTATCGCGGGTGTCGTCGCTGATCGGCGTATTCGGCACGATCATCCTGATCGTTGCCTTGGCCATGATCCTCTATTCGGCCCTCCTCTTCATTGTCGGCGGGGCGAACGAGGAAACCCTGCGAAAAGCGCGAACCGTCCTCATCTGGTCGCTCGTCGGCCTGGCCGTCGCCTTCCTGGCCACGCTGGCCGATGACATTGTCATCGAACTTCTGAAAGCCGGAGGCCTGCAAACCACCTGTCCGCCGATACCGGGATTGTAAAAACGCACTATCTATAAAAGGTCGTAACATTCATAATTCATGACCGCATATATACATCATCACGTCTTACATCCTCACGCTATGAAACG
>CAYJUW010000029.1:0-9398 GCA_964373495.1 uncultured Candidatus Saccharibacteria bacterium
GTTGAACACAATTTTAGCCAACTCCTCGGAATCAAGGCCCAATATCGGCCGGCCGTCAGATTTAAGATTACCAAGCCACCCCAGTTGAGTATTAATTTTCTCCGCGGTCTCAATGGACGGCGCAAAAACCAGGTTATGAATTTTACGAATTTTGCCGGCTTTGGAATAGATACTTGAAACCTCCACCGTGAGCATGAAACGGGTTTCAGAATTTTGAATTTTGAATTTTGAATTTGTTTCGGATTTCGGGTTTCGGGTTTCATGTTTCAGGACATAGAGCCCCGGCTCCGCCGGCTCGAGCTTTTCCTTAATTTCCTTCATCCACTTGGGGTGGGTGAAATCGCCGGTGCCCATGACGGTGATGCCCTTCAATCGCGCCCAACGGTCAAGATTCTCCAAGGTCATTTCCTTGGATACGGCCCGCGCGTAGGGGGAGTGGATGTGGAGATCAGCGATCACGCGCATGAGTCAAGGGCTACAAAGGCAGCAAAAATTACAAAGGAAGCAAGGGGTTACGAGTCCGTGTGTTGACGGCGTTGCCACCACTCGCGTATTCGCCGCTCAAACGGCAGCGGCACGCCGAGGAGCTTTAACCCGACCAGGCCGACCCAGGCGAACGGCACGAGCGGCAGGACGAGGGCAACGAGCCCGAAGACGACGAATGTAATACCGATACCCTTTCGCACCGGCGGGTAGCGAATGACGTTTGTGCCAAGCCATGCGCCGATGAGCCCTCGGCGTTCCGAATCGCGGAGCACTGCCAGGAACGGCGGGAGGAAGGAGAGGATGATAATGGCGGCGATAATGGGGAGGAGGTAGCGATCCGCGTCGGGTATGGCCCTGCCGAGGAAGTACCCTAAAAGGGGCATGCCGATGGCCCAGAGCCCGGCGCCGAGGATGTTATACAAGACGAACGCTCGGTAGCGCATCGTCCCAACGCCGGCCAGGATCGGGGCAAACGTCCGGATGGCCGGGATGAATCGCGCCAGCACAATGGCCATGCCGCCATAGCGCTCATAGAAACGGCGCGCCCGCTCCAGATTTCGGGGATTGAAGAGCAGCGAGGCCTCGCGCCGGAATATGCGCGGGCCCACGCGGTGCCCAAAAGCATAGCCGACGTTATCGCCCAAGACCGCGGCCACGAAACACCCGGCGATCAAAGCCCAAATATTGGCAAAACCCTGCGAAGCCAGGAACCCGGCGGTGAACAGGAGCGAATCGCCGGGGAGGAAAAAACCGATCAAGAGCCCGGACTCGGCAAAGACAATAGCCCACAGGCCGAGCAGGCCCACGGTCTGGATAAGGGCGGTGAGGTCAAAACTGATAAGGCCACCCATAGCCGGACTCTACCACCCCCGGCGACGGTGGAGAAGCTTTCGCCCTTCTTCGGCAATCACGATGGAGAACGCCACCGGCACGATGAGCAGCCAGTCCGACCAGGCCAGCGGCACGGTGTGGAGGATCTTCTGGAGCGGGGCGGCGTAGAGGGCGGCGAACTGCAAGAAGACAACTATTATTGTTGCGCCGACAAGAAACTTATTGGCGAACGGATTCATCCGGAAAATGGATTTGCTTTCCGAGCGGCAATTCCAGGCGTTGAACCACTGGAAAACGGCGAGCGTCGTGAGCGATATTGACCAGGCCTTCCCAAGATCAGTCCCCAAATAACCCTTGAAAAGATAGAGCGTGCCTATGGCCATGGGCATGGCCATGAAAAACATTCGTTGCGTCATTAAGCCGTCAACAATCCATTTCTTTGGACGCTCAAATGTCGCTTGGAGCAGCCCTTTTTCTTTGGGCTCCATGGCCAGCGCGACATCCAGAAAGCCATCGGTCACGAAATTCAACCAGATAATCTGCGCCGCAAGAATCGGAAGCGGGTACCCCAGAAAGAGGGCGCCGGCAATGGTGAGCACTTCGCCGATGCTGGTAGAAAAAAGATAGAGGATGACTTTTTTGAGGGTTTTGTAAATACTCCTGCCTTCTTCAATGGCAGAAACAATGCTTCCAAAGTTGTCGTCCAAAAGCACGATATCAGAGGCTTCTTTGGCCACCTCGGTGCCGATTTTCCCCATGGCCACGCCGAGGTCAGCAGCAACAAGGGAGGGAGCGTCGTTGACGCCGTCCCCGGTCATGGCCACGATCTCGCCGCGCTTCTTGAAGGCGTTGATGATTTTCAATTTATGTTCGGGGGTGACCCGCGCAAAAACAGAAGTTGTCTCAAGTTTTGTAGCGAGATCTTCAAGAGATAATTTTTCGATATCCTCGCCGGTAAGCACTGTTTGGCCATCGCGCCAGATTCCGGCCTCTAGGGCGATAGCTTGAGCCGTCACTTTATGATCGCCGGTAATCAGCACCACACGGATGCCGGCAGAAATAGCTCTTTGCATCGCTTCCTCGACTTCCGGCCTGAGTGCGTCTTTCATGCCAAAAAAGGCGGCAAAAGCAAGTGCGTTGATCTCGGTTGGCCTTAACGGCGCTTGGGCGTCGCGGCTTACCGCGGCGGCAAGTACCCGCAATCCCTGACGGGACATTTCTAAAAATGTGGACTCAAGTTTTTCTCGTTCTTGTTTGGTGAGCGGGTGGCTTTTCCCCGGCCGCCAGATTTTGTCCGAAAGCCCAAGCACTGCTTCCGGCGCGCCGACAACGGCCAGGAGTGTATGTCCGTCAAGCCGGTGCAAAGTCGCGTGATATTTCGTTTTATAGTCAAAAGGAAGCTCGGCCAGAAGCGGCGACTCGCGCAAAAGCTCGTCTTTATGGAATCCGATCTTTTGGCTAAGCACGAGAAGCGCGGCCTCAGTGGGGTCTCCCGACACTCGCCATTCTTTTGTCTCCTCGGAGAACATCACCCGGGCGTTGGAACAAAAGGCGGCGATTCTCCCGGCAAAAATAAGCTCAGGGTGATTGAGGGGGTCAATGATATTTTTGTCCAGCAAGGCCTCACCTGTTGGCTCGTAGCCCACGCCGGCAATGTCAAAAAATTTGTCATCGGTAAATACTTTCTGAATCACGAGCTCGTTTTTGGTTATGGTTCCGGTTTTATCCACCGCAATCACCCGCGCCTGCCCCAAGGCTTCCACGGCCTGCAATTTTTTTACCAGCGCGTTCCGTTTTGACATTCGCCACACGCCGGTCGCAAGAACAAGAGTGACCACAATCGGCAGACCCTCGGGAATGATAGAAACCGAGAGCGACACCACGGTGGTGAACATCTCGCGAACCGATTTGCCGAGCAAAACTCCGGAGAAAAAGAGAAACGCGCTGATCGCCCCAACGGCGATCATAATGAGACGCGAGAGATAGCGGATATTGGTCTTGAGCGGAATTTCCGTATCAATCGCCGCGATTTCTTTTGCGATCCTGCCGATTTCAGTATCAATCCCGGTTGCGACTACCACCGCTTCGCCGTTGCCGCCCGCGATATGCGTTCCCTTGAACGCCACGTTTTTGCGCTCGGAAACAGGAAGATCTCCGCTCAAAACCTCGGCAACCTTGTGCACCGGCGTTGATTCTCCGGTAAGCGCGGCCTCATCGAGCCGAAGATTGTGAGAGAGCACGATCCGCGCATCCGCAGGGATTTTATCGCCTTCTTGTAACATAATGATGTCGCCGGGAACCACTTCGGTGTCTCGAACGATAAGTTCTTTTCCTTCTCGAAGCACCGCGGCTTGGGTTTGCGCAAATCGCTTAAGGGCCAGAAGGGTGTTTTGCGCTCGTCCTTCCTGGATCGTTCCCGCGACCGCGTTAAAAAGGAGCACGGCCAAAATCACCGCGGCGTCTATCGTCTCTCCCATCGCAAACACAATTAAGGCCGCGGCAAGCAGAATATAAATGAGCGGACTTTGAAATTGGCGAAAGAAAATAACGGGAAGGCTATCCACCTTCCCTTTAGGAAGTTTATTGGGGCCGTATTCTCGGAGACGACGCCCTACCTCAAGCTGGGAGAGGCCCCGTTGGCTCGAGCCGAGGAGGGAGAGCGTCTCGGCCACGCTCTTTTGGTACCACGCAATCTCCGAACGGCTACTGGGTTGAGAAGCGATAGAGTTCATAGAGAATGCCGAAAGCGAAGATCAGAACAAGGAGGAGGCGGATCATGTCCGCAGCGGTGGCCGGGAAGAACGCGGAGATTCCTCCCGCCCGGCGCACCGCGCGGCGGTGAACAAAAAGAATCAAGAGACTGTCAAAGCCGATGGCCACCGCCCCGACCACGCGTATGATGGCGATAAAATCCTGGAAGCCGACGAGATAGAGCGCGGCCGGAATCACGACAGTGGCCAGCCAAGCCGACCGCGGTACGAAACCAAAATCAGAGACGAACATCCCCTCGAATACCAGGCCGAGGGTAATGAACGAGGTGATGGTGGCCAAGAACCCGATGAGCGCGCCGAGCAATCGGTAGTCCTCGCCAAAGCGCACCGCCAGGCCGGAGATGGCATCCGGGGTCGTGCCCGCGCCCGTGGCCCCCACGACGGCGATCGCAAAGAGAAGGTAGAGCGCGGCCGGAGCGAGGGTGCCGGCGATAATCATGGTTCGCAGCCGCCGAGCACTGTTTCCCCCGAGGACGCGGCGCATATCCGGGATAATGGTGGCGCCGGCCAGGGCAAAGAGGACCACGCCGTAGGGAATAAAAAGATGGCCCGCGGCAAACGGGCCGGCGAGGTTGGCCGGCTCGAGCGCCGGGAGCGCGCCCAACGCCAGGAGCGCCACAGCCAGCATTAGGCCGGCGGTGAGAATGGCGTTGGTGAAGCTCTCAAAGCGGATACCGCGAAAAATCACCGCGATGCCGAAGAGGTAAAAGAGCGTCGGGCCGGCGAGCGCCGGCAAAGAGGGCAGGAGCCAGCGGAGAAGCTCGCCCAAGAACGATCCGCCGAGGACGACGTAGGCCAGGAGCGCGCCGGAAAGCCCAAAGAGGTAGGAGGCGGTCGAGAGCGTGCCAAGACCCGGACCGAGGTAGTAGCGGACGTAGCCGGGCAGGCGGTGGAGCGCGGGCGTAGCGAGCACGATCTCGGCATAGGCCAGGTGCACCAAGGTGGCGGCGGCCGCAAGGCCGATGAGCACAAGAACGCCGGTCAGGAAGCCGGCCTGTACAAACACAAAAGGGATGGCGAACATCCCCACGCCCACAATCGTCCCGATCAAGAGTAATGTCGCCTGCCAGGTTCGGGGAATGCTCATGGGTGCCAGTTGCGCAAACAGGAACGGAAAATCAGAAATCCTAAATCCGAAACTCTAAACAAATCCCAATGACCCAGATCCTCAAATGACCGAAAGTCATCCTGAGCGCAGCGAAGGATCCCGGAGATCCTTCGGTCGCTCCGCTCCCTCAGGATGACGCAGTGCGTCAATTTGTTTCCCCGGCCTCGCCTTCGGCTCGCCGATGGCGGGCGGATTTCGCGCCCCGTTAGAAATTTAAAGGCAGCCGGCAATCAGTTATGGGAGAGGGTTTTGTTAAACAAGTATTTTTGCTTCAATGTGTTTTTTATAAATTTCTAACGGGGCGTGCTTCGGATTTCGGATTATATTTTGATTAGTTTCTCCTTCTTGACCAGCCCGATAACCTTGGCGACGAGGCGCTGGGGGGCGCTGTCGTAAACGATCTTGCCCGGCCCGCGGTGCGCCTCGGCGACGATCGCGCGGATCTGGTCGGCCGTGCCGCCGGTCTTGGTCAGGACGCCGATGGGCTTATCGTCCTCGAAGGCGATCGTGAATTCGTTCAGCGTGCCCATGCGGCCGCAGGAAACGATGACGGCATCGGCTGTGCGCGTCAGGAGCAGATTCCGTCCGGCGTAGCCGAAGCCGGTGTAGATAATGATGTCCTGATAGTCAACCGGCAGCTGGTAGCGCTTCACGTGCTCCATCTCGGAGGCCGCGGGCGAGACACCGATAACAAACCCGCCCTCCTCCTTCGCGCCGATGGTCGCCCAGTAGGGCGCGCCAGTCGTCGCTCCCGTGACGAGGACTGCTCCCTGGCGGACGATTTCCCGGCCGAGTTCTTTCGTCAGTTCGAGCACATGCGGGCTGCAGTGGCCTGTTTCGGCCGCGCCGGAGACGGCAATTTTTATTTTGAGATGAGTGTGGGGAGAGGGTTTCATATCGTGCTACGCACAACGTGATGCCAACCAACAAATCTTATGCCAATCGACGAATTGCGAATCGGTATTCGCGATTGGTAGATTGGCATTGTATTGGCAAAATTGGCATCACACCTTATTATATCATAGCTCAAACCGCTCCCCATACACCGGTGCCACGGCCGGCACGCCCAAGCGATCCTGGATGGCCTGCTGAAAGCCGAGGGCGGCGTCGGGCTCGCCTTGGACCACAAATACGCGCTCGAGGTGGTCGCGCATCTCATTCACGAACGCCAAGAGCTGCTCCTCATCGGCGTGGGCCGAGTAGCCGTCAATCACCCGAATCTCGGCCCTGACCGGCACGGTTTCGCCGTGGATTTTGATCTCTCGGGCGTGATCCAGCAGCCGCCGGCCGAGCGACCCCGCGGCCTGGTAGCCGGTGATCAGTAATATGCTATGGGCATCGGATAGATAGCGCTTCTCGTGGTGCAGAATCCGGCCGCCGGAGGACATGCCCGATCCGGCCAGGATGACTTTGGACGGCGGCACGCTGTTGATGGCCTTGGACTCCTCCACGCTTTGCGTCATCTTTAAATTTTTGAACTCAAAGAGGTGCGGGTGCCGACGGTGGAGATCGCGGACCTCCTCGCGGTAGAAGCCGGGATACTTTGAGAAAATTTTCGTGGCTTTGATAGCCAAGGGTGAATCCACAAACACCGGCATCGCCGGAACCCGCTTAAACTGGAACATCTCGTTGATCTCGTGGAGGATCTCCTGGGTGCGCTCCGTGGCAAACACCGGCATCATGAGTACGCCCTTGCGGCTGGCTACGTCCTCAATAGCCCGCTCCAGGAGCAACCTCCGGTCGCCGGTATGCTGGTGGCGCTTGTTGCCGTAGGTTGATTCGATCACGAGCACGTTGGCTTCGGGAATCGAGGCCCGCGGCGGGAGCAAAATGGACGGGTCGTTGCCGACATCGCCGCTAAAGACAAGGATCCTGCCGCCGATGTCAAACCGTACGAGGGACGAGCCGAGAATATGACCGGCTTCGAGTAGCCGGAACGAGACGTCGCCGACGCGGGTATCGTTGCGGTACTCAACCGGCTGGAAAAGCTTCATCGCACCCACAAGATCGGCCTTTGAAAAGAGCTCGCTCGGCCCGGGCTTGAAAAAATTCATTGCGTCTTCAAGCAGGATCTCGGTCAGATCGCGCGTCGGCGGAGTGGCGTAGATCGGACCGCGAAAGCCCTCCCGGTAAAGTTTTGGCAGCCGGCCGATATGATCCACATGGGCATGGGTGAGAATCACGGCATCAATCTTTGCGGCCTCAAACGGGAAGGGCTGGTGGTTCCGAAAATCGCAGTCCTCGCAGCCCTGGAACATGCCACAGTCGACAAGAATGCGGAGCATTCTTGTCGATCCTGAGCCGCGCGAAGCGCGCCATGAGCGCAGCGAAGGGGCCCCCGGAACACCCTCAACTTCCAATAGATAACACGCCCCGGTCACCTCCCGCGCCCCGCCGTAGAAAGAAAGCGAAATTTTCTGCATACGGCCATTGTAGCAAAACAAAAACCCCGCGAAAACCGGGGATTCATGCTGTGCGGTCGGACGGATTCTAATTGCCGTCTGACATTAACGCTTCCGCAGTAGTTTCAAAAATTCCTTCACCGGGATCCTGGCCTGCGTTAAGATCTGCCGCACGAGCCAGCGAGGAATATCGCCGGGATGTATTGGCACCGACGTCTGCATGGTCGGATCACTTACGTGCTGAAAACGGACATGACTGCCTACCTGTCTCACTATCCTGAAACCGGCCTTCAGTAAAACAGCTATGATTTCTCTGGATCGTAAAACCGGGACAATGCTCATCGGGCAAACTCAATAATGCGCGACCGTGGCAACTTGCCTAGAGCCCGTCCGGTGTCATCAATGATGATTTTACCCTCATCTATCACACACTCGCAGTAGAGCTCCAGCGCCTCTCGGGCCATCCGCTTTGCCTCGGCGAGCGTTCGGCCAAAAGTAACAACCGCCGGCAGGCCGATGCCTTGCACCAAGTAGGCCCGGTCGCCCCTATCCCGCCAGATGCGGACTCGAAACGCGCCGTCTTTGGTTCGTATCAAAAACTCCTGCTTGTGGGCCTTCATTACGGCAAGTATAACTCGCTATAAAGGAGAATACAAATAAATCATCCGCACCGATTGGGCGTGCCACTCGGGTCTAGTGCCCCGTGCGCCAATCTTTGTGTGGGGTTGGGGCGTCTCACCGACGCCCACCCGACCCCTCCGGGTCTTGGCTTATATTCTACGATCTCTGGGAAGAATGAGAAAAACTAATTCCGTAATTTCTGAACGAATCTCCGTAATTTTGGGGATGATTTTAGTTCAAGAAATTCGCTGATGGTGACCCATTGAAAGTCATCGTGCTCATTACTCAATGATATTTGATTCTCTTCGATGTTGCCGTGATAGGCGATGGTAACCCAAAATTCCTGGTTCTCGGCGATATGCGCTTCGACGTCGAAAGGGACAAAATTGCGTATCGCGGCAAGGCCGGTTTCCTCACGTATTTCACGCAGGGCTCCGGTTATCGGGTCTTCGCCAAATTCCAAATCACCGCCCGGCAAGTCCCAGCCGCCGGGATCTGTCCGATGCGTCAGACTCCGACGTATCGTCAAAAACTTTCCTTCAGAGTTAAAGATGACGGCTTTCTGCGCTACACAAATCTTTTGCATGGGACAATAATGTTTATCTTCTGCTTGAAGGGCTCTCGCACCAGAATCACTTCCGCTCTCGAGAGAGAATGGCGTGCGTACCGGCACGACGAAGGGTCACGGTATCACCCTCGAGCTGGAAAGTAAAACGATAGGCGCGGCCGGCGCGGGCGTACCAAATTTCGGTGCCGGGGATTTTTCTTGCGCGCAACGATGGATGGCGCGGGTTTGAGAGTAAAAATTTAAGCGCTTTGGAAAGCGCCCGCTGCACGTCCGCTGGTAGGGCCTGATAGTCCCGCTGGAACGGATCGGTGAAAATCAATCTCATTTTCGCTTGCTTTTCAACGCCCGGAGCAGCACCCGATGATTCGAGAATAGAGAACTCACCCTGCCACGCCGGATGGCGACATCGGCCTCGGCTTCCTTTTTCTGCCACTCCGGTGTCCAGAACCAACGTTCATTGAGCCGAACCCGAACCGCGCGCTTCCATTTGGAAAACGCCTCGTACTCCTGCCGGGGAATGATCACCAGGTCGTCACGGTTCGCCAGTTTTCGCGGAATGGTAATAGTATGCATACAGCTCCGATGTTCCTGATTATACTCTTGGCACTGTA
>CAYJUW010000030.1:0-8736 GCA_964373495.1 uncultured Candidatus Saccharibacteria bacterium
CGCGACAGATTTATACGATCGGAGAGATTTGTCTCCGCGGTACACCGACGCACCTCTAATCTCCAGCCGCCCGCTCATACGGAGGTGGATGGCGAGCATGCGCTGGGGCGCTCCCGAGAGTCGGAAAAATAAAACTTTTCCCCGCCGAGCCACATCCAGAATTTTTCGTCCCCGCACGCTATCCGCTACTTGCCTCGCACAATCGCGGAGCGATTTATGCGGGGTCTGCTTTACGCTATCCGCTGCCCGCAGGCCCCGCGGCCAGTCCGTCCAAAACCCCAAAATCCGCCGGCCGCGTACGAGCGGCAGGAGCTTCTGCTTCGTGATTTCAACTTCGGGGAGCTCGGGCATAGGTGCGAAAAGAAAGGGGCGGGTGTCTCCCGCCCCGGCCTTCAGGAACTTGCGATGGCGCCTTCGAGAGCAGGATCAATGCCCACCGCGTAGCGCTTGTACGTGCAGTCCTCACATTCAAAAACCTCCTTCCCCATCACCCAGAAAAATGCGGTGTACCGGCGACACCTCTCGCAGTACATGAAGACGCCGACTCTCGCCCGAAACATAGCATCTCCTTCCCGTGGAGGGTATCTTGGTACGGACCATACGATATTCCCGCCGCCGATGCAATCGCGCCGTTACTATGTTTCATCGTGGCGGATTGCTTCAAGGTGCACGTCCGCGATGCCGACTTCTGGCGCGTAGGTGATTTCGTCCGATGACCAGAGAATGGTCGGCCGCGGCTCGCCGGTGATGCCGATGATATTTTTCACGATGTCGCGGAGGTTCGCCCGGATGCGAAGTGAGTTCACGCGGATTGGCTCGGCGATCTTGCCGTTTTTGATGCGGAAGGTGTCGGCAACCGCCGTGCCGGAAATTTCCCCGGCCGTCTCTCCGGCAATCGGGTAGGTGTACCAGAGTGCGCCGATGTACACACCATTCTTCACGCGGCGGAGGAGTTCCCCCCGCGACACCGGCTGCGAGGAAGAGATAAAGAGGTTTGTGGCCGAGATGACCGGTTCGTGGCTGGCCATCCGGCCGCCGCCCCCGCCAAAGCGGAAGCCGGAGCGGGGCAGGTGCGCCTCAAGGTGCTCGCGGCCGGAGGGGCCGATTTTTTCCTTGAGCGCCTCGTCCGTTTGCGCGAGGAGCTTCTTTTGGTAGTAGTCGTTTATGAGGAATCCGGCGAATCGGCCGTTCTCGATAAGCGGGATCCTGGCGGTGCGATAGCCGTCATCAGTGAATGTTTTGGAGCCGGCGCCGCGGGGAAGTGTCGCATCGTCGAATATCGTAAGAAGCGGAGATCCAATATGCTCCCCGAGGCGGCCGTTGAACATCGAGAGCCGGAAGTCGAGCGAGCCCGCAGAGAGCGAGCGAAGAAGGAGGTTTGCGAAAATTTCAGTCGCGGCCTGCGGGCCAAGAACGACGGCATAATTCCCGGTCGGAATGGTGAGACCGCCTACGCCGGCCACGGCCTGCTCCGCTGCTTCCCGTCCTCGAGCCGACGGGTCAAAGCCCCGGAGCCCGCTTTCCGCACCTGCAGCCCGACCCTTTGAGTGCGCGCGTTCGACCATGGCCGAGATGAGCGACATGACGATTGTGCTTTCGTCATGGAACTGGATGCCGGTCGTGCTCGCGAGCGCGGCGCGCTCGGTCATGAGGAAATTATCGCCGGAGACAATGAAGTCCGGGTCGGTGAATATGGTCTTCGTCCGCCGGTGGTAGCGCTGGAACACATGGAACGCGCCTTCGAGCGTGTTCCAGCTGATATCCGCGAGGAGCGTGGCCTCTTTTTCCGGGGTCAGTGAGAGGAGCCGAGGATCAACGTATGTCCGCGGAGCAGGTTTCTCCTTGATCGGTTTTGGAAAGCCGTGGAAATCCGGATCGTGGAAGGCATTGGCCTTGGCGCGCTCAAGCGCGCGTCTCACTGCATCGAGCGAGACATCGTTTGCGGTATGCCCAAAGCCGACCAGCGCAGCTGGTCGTCCTGAATGTAGTGAAGGACCCCCTGAGCTTGTCGAAGGGCTACCTTTGAACCACCCCTGCACCGAGACGCCGAAATCATCATCCGATTTCGGCTCCTGCAGGCCCTGGCAGGGAAAATGGTGGGTATAGACGATACGTCCCACCACGCGGCGGTTGGCCGAGGCATAGACCGTGCCCTCGATCAGGGCTTTATCCCGCCTCAGTAGCTTGAGACCCTCGCGGACAGTAGTTTTCAATTTTTGCAGGCTCACCATGAAGGAATTTTCAATTTCCAATTTTCAATTCTCAATAAATTTTCAATGATGGAATTTTCAAACGTGTTTTAAAATTGAAAATTGAGAATTGAAAATTATATCGCTGGTAATACCACTCTGCCGCAACCGCATTAATGCCGACGTGGCCCTACGATCCTCGCTCTGCCTCTCATGGTCGGGCCGCCGTTACCGACCATTTTTGACTGCATGGGCTGGCCTTTGCCGCAGTTGGGGATGGGAAAGATCTTGAAATCATTGCCCACGGCATCAATGCTCTTGAAAAAATCGGCCGAGTGCCCGGAGATCGAGCCGTCGCGGTAAAGCTCGCCGAGCTTGCCGTCGCGGATCTCATACAAAAGGCGGCAGGAGAGGCGGAAGTGTTCGCGGGATTCGGAGATGGAAGGGATGCGGTGGCCGACCACGTAGTAGCCGCGTTCCACATCCTTCAACATGCGAGCCGGGTCAGAATCGCCGGCCTCGATGGCCGAGACCGACATGCGGATCAGGGGAATGGCCGATGCCGAGTTGGCCTTATAATGGCCGTTGGGCACACTGCCCCAGATGGCCGCGGTCTCGCGCGAATTCATGAACTCCTTATAGATGCCGTGCTTGATGTGGTAGACGCGGCTCGCGGGCGTACCCTCGTCGTCGTAGCGGTAGTGGCCATAGGCGCCTTTCAGATTCGGATCGGAAAACGCCGAGAGCAAGGGCGAGGCGACCTGTTTGCCCACCATGTTCTCGGAAAAATCCTGCAGAAACCACGAACGGCCGGCATAGCCCGTCTCCCATTTCATGGCCCGGTCCAGCTCCGAGGGATGGCCGATGATCTCGTGAGCCAAAAGCCCGTTGAAGTCGGGATCGGTAATGACGACCACCGGCTTTTCCGTCGTCGGCGCTGGCCGGGCTTTCGAAAGCTTTACTACCTCATCGGCGATCATGGCACTAAAGCCGTTCAGCGTCTTCGCATAGACGTTCTTGCCGCGGATGAGCGCTTCCCAGCCCAACTGATTGCCGACGTGGTGGTAGAGATCGGCCGGGAGCTTCGTGCCCGACTGCGCCGTAAAGAACACCGTAGCACCGCTGAACGCCGAGGCCTGGTCAATCACGCTGCCCTCGGAGGAATAAAAGAGCTGACGCTCCAGGACCGAGAAGGCGCCGATGAATGAGTTTTTTATCTCGCGGAACTGCTTGCGAACGTCGCCGGCAACATCAAGTACGTACTCTTCGGCTTCGGCTTTCGAAACCGTACGCGGATCTATTTCGTAGTTTGCGTTGATCGTATCCCGGATGACCGGAATTCGAGCGAGCGTCACTTCCGGCAGGATGCTCTTTCCCAAATGCCGGAAGCGGGCTTTGGTGACGAGCTTGCGCCTGGCCGCGGCAAAGGCGCGGTCACAGGCAACCGTAATGGCGTTCCGCAATATGAGCGGTGTGCGCTTGAAATCCGAGGCGCTGATGCTGCCGCCGATAAAGCCGTTTGAAGAGGCGGTCCGCGGCCCGCCCACTTTGGGCGAGGCTCGCCCAGCTACGTTGGACGGCCCGGCGATCACGCGGATACCGTAGTTCAAAGAGAAATCCTTCTGGTAGCCCTTCAGGGTGACGTCCTCGGTTGAAATGTTGAACCCTTCGTCGAGCGCCACGCGGACATCAACATGCCTGACACCCGGCTTCCCGCCCTCCCGCATAACTAATAGAGCCAGATCATCCTTGAGATCATCCAGCTCCTCGATGGAAATCCAGTGTTTGGTTGCGCGGGGCATGGGCAACACCTTATCACGAATCGCGTCAGCTGGCAAAAACGACCCCGCACCAATTTTGCGGGGTGTTCCATGGCCAGCCGCTTCGCCCGATGCGGGATGGCCTATTCGTTCCCGGGTTTCCTGCTCGTCCGCTTGCAGCGGACTCGCAAAACCCGCGAAAAGCTATCGAAACGCTTTTCGCCCACGCGGCTCGCGTAGCTCGGCTTGGCTTAGCCATAAATGAGGGGTGCGATGTCCCCATCAGGGCAAAATTGGTGCGGGGTTCTATTGTTGGCAGCCGCTCGGGCGTCGCCACGGGCTCGCCCGCGCGGGCCAACAATGAAAAACGCGCCGGTCAACGCTCGTTGACCGGCACGGATGCGCACCGTGACGCCCTATGATGCAGGCGTGAATGCTTAGACGTGCGCCCGTACGAAGTGCTCGAGCTCCTCAAGTATTTCGTTTCGGAGACGATCACTCCGCGGCGAAACGGAAACTCACGGGTCTTCCGGTTCACCTCCTGCATCTCGCGCTTGAATGGATCAACTAGCCGATAGTCAACGCCAGCTGCTGCGTACTCGCTTCCCATCGGGCACCTCCTTCAGTTTCTTGTTGAGCCACGCTTCAAAGAACACACAGAGCGACTTGAACGCCTCGCGCGGCACCTTTTTCTCCTCGGTTCCAAGCTCGTCCAAGAGCTCATAGGCGAGTTCGTAGGCAGCATGGCCGAGGCAACGGGAGACCTCGTTCCCCTCCGTGCCAAGGAGGACTTTCGCCTCGCCGCCGCAAGTGGGATCAACGGGCCCGTAGGCCTCAGTATTTAACCAGACAAAATCGCAGTAGTCACGGGCCGTAGCCGGACGAATAGGGGAAAGTATACCGAACCACCTCCTTGTCAAATAGCGAAATTGCCACCGTACGGTGGCAATTTCATGGGTACCATATGTTGCGCCCTCTGTCTACGTTCGTCTACGTTGCAAATAGATGCCTAGGCATTTATTTGCAACACTCCGGCACCAAGGGCGATATTGGTACGCGAAATTGGGTTTTGCATCTAGTGGGGGACTAGGGAGAATTGAACTCCCTCCGGCGCTGCCACAGAGCGCCGTGCTAACCGTTACACCATAGTCCCCATTGTGATTTGGCTACTTCGCTGGCGGCGTGTCCTGAACCAAGAATTTTGCCGCAACTTCGCCGGCGATCGTATCCACGAACTCGCGGTAGCGCTTTGGGTCCTCATGAACGTCCGGCACTTCAGGAATGATGACCCGATCGCGCCGGTCCTCATCGGTTTCGCCCGTCTCGCCCTGGTAGAGCGAGGCATCGAGCCGGACGTAGCGCGACGGCTCGCGCGCCGAGGTACCGGCGCGCTCAATCAGAGCATCGGCCTTGAACTCCGTGTCCACGATCGTGCCCACCGCGGTCCAGAAGCGGACGAGCTTTGCGGCTCGCGGCGAAAGGCCAAGCTTCTCTAATAACCCGTTCGCGGAGGTTACTGGGAAATTGTTTGGTCGGGTTGGCGGGATCCTGCGGGACTCTTCGATCCGGTTCAAAGGGCTGATAGCGCTTGATAAGCTCAACGCCTTCGCTGAACGTGATCTTGGTGCCATCGCGGCGGTGCCGATCGATCAAGACGCGGACCGCTTCCTGGTAGTCGGGGCTCTCGACCCGCGCCTGCCCGAAGACAAAGCGCTCGTTGATGTCGCCGCTCCGCTCGATCTTCCGCCACGCCGGCCCTTCGGATTTTGGTAAACCGTATGCCATGGGTTGCCACGCGCCCCGCAGGATTTGAACCCGCAACCTCTCGCTCCGAAGGCGAGCGCTCTATCTTCATCCTCCCGCCTTTGCACGTCCCTGCGAGGACTCGAACCCCGAACCTCCTGGTCCGAAGCCAGGCGCTCTATCCATTGAGCTACAGGGACAAAGGTGGGAGGACAAGTTGAGCTAAGGGCGCACGCGTAAGCGAAGGGTATGATAGCACGGTGGGGCGGGCGATTCAACAAAAAACGCCCGTCCCGCTGCTCGGGGACGGGCGGACCCTATGGCGCCTCGCGGAACGTGACGGGCGGAGCGACCTGGTGCTCGGCATCGAAATTGTAGGAGAGTTGGCCGACCACCGGCAACGTCACGACGCGGTAGGTCAGCCCGCCGCGCTCGACCGCAGGCGCCTCATCAAAGCGAGCGCGGGAAATATGCGCATGGAGGCCGCCACGGGGCGGACAGCGCAGCGCCGCATTCTGATCGCGGCACGGCCGGAGGCCAAGGATGGAAAGACATCGCGCCACGGCTTCGTCGCGCGCTTCGCCGTGGCACACCCCAACCTCCATCGTGCTGATAACCGCGCCGTCAAAGATCACCTCAACTCGCTTCTGTAACACGGCGATCCCTCCTTTTGTCAGTGTCGGGACTTAATCTGTAAAACGCTGTGAAAAATTTGTCAATAGCGAGAGAATTCTGTACAATTGCAGGGTCATGACCGCTGCTGCCGAAACGCGAACGCTCAAAATTCCGGCGGAAGTCCGGGGCGTGATTGTAAAACTCGCAGAAGCCGGTTTTGAGGCCTACGCCGTGGGCGGGTGCGTGCGCGATTTGCTTTTGGGCCGAAAGCCGGATGACTGGGATGTCACCACGAACGCAACGCCGGAGCAAATCCGGGAGATTTTCCCGGATAGTTTCTACGAGAATAAATTCTTCACCGTGACGGTGAAGGTGGACGCCGAGGATCCAACGCTCCGCGAAATCGAGGTGACGACCTTCCGGCAAGAGGGCCGCTATGGCGACGCCCGCCATCCCGAGGAGGTCAAACCGGCGCATTCGATAGAAGAAGATCTTGCGCGCAGGGATTTCACCATCAACGCCATCGCGCTGGAAGTCGGGGATCAGAAATCAGAAATCAGAGACCCGTATAACGGGCGGGCAGATTTAGAGCGGCAGCTGATCCGCGCAGTAGGCAACCCCGAGCGCAGGTTTGAGGAGGACGCGCTGCGGATGCTGCGCGCGGTGCGCATTGCCGTGCAACTCGGATTTTCCATCGAGGAGAAAACCGCGGCCGCGATTAACGCCAATGCCGGATGGCTCACGGCGATCTCCAAGGAACGCATTCGCGATGAGTTCTCCAAAATCATTGTGGCCGACGGCGCCACACCGGCGCTCCTGCGCAATGCGCGCTACCCCAAGACATACGCCACGACTACGGATACGCCCCGAGAACACTACGGACCGGGGAGCGAAGCATTCGAGCGCGTCGGCGCCGGTCGCGCGTGGAGGGGGCTAGAACTGCTCCGCGAGCTTGGGTTGCTGAAGCACATCCTGCCGGAATTGGAGGAAGGGTTTGGCTGCACGCAGAACAAGCACCACGTCTACACGGTGTGGGAGCATAACCTGCGGGCGCTCGACTACGGCGCAAAGGAGGGCTTCCCCATGGCCGTGCGCCTTGCGGCGTTGCTGCACGATGTCGGCAAGCCAAAAGCCAAGCGCGGCGAGGGGCCGGATTCGACCTTCTACGGACACGACGTCATCGGCGCGAAAATGACCTACCAGATGCTCTCGCGCCTCCGCTACCCGGAGGGCTTTGTCGAGCGCGTGGCCAAGCTCGTCCGCTGGCACCTCTTCCGCTATGACTATCACGTTGACGAAGTCCAGACCACCGATTCTGCGATCCGCCGGTTGATCCGCAACGTCGGTACGGAGGCAATCGAAGATCTGGTCAAAGTCAGAATGTGCGATCGCATTGGATCGGGCGTGCCCAAAGCCGTGCCTTATCGCCTCCGCCACTTCCAGTTCCGCGTGGAAAAGGTTTTGCGCGAGCACGAGGCGGTCAAGGTTGCCATGTTGCAGGTTCGCGGCGATGATGTTATGAGGATCCTAAGCATTGAGCCGGGGCCGAAAGTCGGGCACGTGCTGAATGCCCTCCTGGAAGAAGTGCTCGATGATCCGGCCAAGAACAAAAAAGAGTATCTGGAATCCAGGATTCAGAATCTAGGACGCTTAAGCGATGAGGAGCTGATTGAGCTTCGCGAGAAAGCCGAGACGAGGGTAGATTTGCTGGAGGATCAACGCGAGCAGGAGATCAAGAAGAAGTATTATGTGAAATGAGAACCCCGCCTCCGCGGGTTTCGGACGGGCCTGCCCGCCGAAGCCCGCTACGGCGGGCGAAGGCGGGCCGTAGTATACCGGCAGCCCCGAACGAATCCCGCTTGCGGCGGGATCGTACGGGGTAAATACGCGCCTTTACCCCGCACTAAAATTTAACGGAGCGTAGTATAGTGGTAGTACGCGGGCTTCGGGAGTCCGTAGTCTGGGTTCGATTCCCAGCGCTCCGAATTTAAAATTTTTAGTGCGGGGCTTCGGGAGGGCGTAGACTGGGTTCGATTTCCAGCGGTCCGAATGAGCAGAGCGAAATGAAAGGCCGCGTCGGGAATCGAAGGGTATTTCAAAACGTGAATGTCTTCACGTTTTGAAAACCCGGGCTCCGGAGGAGCGCGAAGCCGGCGGATGCCGTGCGTAGCGCGGGGGAGGAGGATTCCCAGCGCCCCGACAGAGAAAATTTAGGCGGGCAAGGGAGGGCGCAGCATGAGGCCGCGGCGTTACGAGGAGAGAATTGCTTCTCGCCGAGCCGCCGCGACGGACGGCGCTTTACGCCGAAGGCGTAGCGAAGCCCGGAAATTCGCGGGGAGCGAATTAATTCCCAGCGGCCCGAATGCGTAGAGTCAATGAACAACCGCACCGCACGCGGTGCGGTATCCTGCGGCGCTTGCGGTAGGCGC
>CAYJUW010000031.1:0-8528 GCA_964373495.1 uncultured Candidatus Saccharibacteria bacterium
GGTAGAGCCGGGCCAGGGCCGAAACCCCGATCCCGCCGATGCCGATGCAGTGGATGTGTTCCATGCAGACATACTATGGCCACAGCTAATGAAGTGGCAAGAAAAAAGCCAACTCAACTTATTACTGGTGGGTTTGGCGGTAGCGCCCATTTCTGTCCCGACAGCTCCAGCCAATCTTACCCGCCAGATCTCACCTCGTCGCGGCTTCTGCATCTCTGTGCGGTCGCTGTCTCCGACTAGGAAAAGCCGACAGATTTACACCTGTCGGCAGTGACCAGCAACGGCTCTCTGTCAGCTTGGCTCGTTCTCGCGTTCCATCTCGTCGAGATCCGCCTGCCACGCGGACCACAACACGTAGGCTTCTTCCTGCGCTGCACGGAACGCAAGTCCTAGGCTGTGTCGCATGTCCCTGTACCGGCGAGCCGAAGCCCGTCGCTCCTCGTCGAACTCGGACCACGGCGATTCTGGAGTTGACCTCTGGTTAAACTCTTGGCCGCCGTCGGTATCTTCATTGCAATCGCTCATGCCAGATCCTCCTCGCCTGTAAGCGTGTAAGCGTTGTTGGAACGTTGCTGGGGCGATTGTAATGGTTTACGATCTACTTGTCAATGAAATTCGAACGCGATACACACCTCCACTCCCGCGAGCATGTGCTGGCTGATGACCTTTCGCGCCTGATGCTCGAGCCCAAGCGCTTTAGCGCCTACCTCGGTATTGCTAAAATGTATTATGAATCCGACCTCCGCGCGCTGGCCAAGCGCGTGGCGGTCAAGCCAGACCTTGATCCCCAAAACCGCGGGAAGTATTTTTTCGGGGCGCTGAAAGGTTTGCCCAAGCGCGCCGATTGGCTGCGCAGGGTGCGGAGGCGGCGGCTGGCAAAGACGCGCCGGAAGAAGAAAAAGCGAAATGGCCACATTGCCAATCGTAAAACTTCCCCATAGCGTTCTCCGCAACGTTGCCGCTGAAGTGCCGCTGGCGGAGATTCCGGGCGCGCGCATCCAGCGGCTGATTTCCGATATGCAGGAGACGCTGGCAGCATCAACCGACGGCGTGGGTCTGGCCGCGCCGCAAGTTAACGTGCCGCTTCGCCTATTTGTCGTTTCATCGGAGGCGGCACGTATCGATGCCAATGCCCGTGGTGAGCCAGGTCGAACCATACGAATTGATGCGAATGATGCAAATGTAAAGAAAGAGTGGCAGTACTTTGTATTTATCAATCCGGTGCTGAAGAAGCGCTCACGCGCGAAGGCCGCAATGGCCGAGGGATGTCTATCGGTTCCCGGCAAATTCGGCGAGGTGGCGCGGCCGGAGAAAGTGTTTTTGGCATGGCAGGATGAACGCGGTCGGAAGCATGCCGCCGGATTCACGAGATTCTTGGCCCGGGTCATCCAGCACGAGCTCGATCATCTGGAGGGGACGCTGATCGTTGATCGTGCCAAACGACTCAGCGCGGTTCCGGGCCATGGTCGTGAGCACTGATACTTAAATACTGTACAGTATTACAGTATGGCGCATGCGGGTAGTAATGGGGCATTCTTCGGGACCTTCTTCGGGGCCTCCGAATTTGCCGTGCCGATTTTGGAAAAACTTGCCGCTTCGCGCTACCGGCCATGGATGGTCGTGACCACGCCCGATGCCCCGGCCGGCCGCGGCCAGCAGCTGAAACCGCCGCCGGTCAAGGTGGCCGCGGAGCGCATGGGCATTCCCGCCATTCAGCCCCGAATACTTGCACCTGACAACTTGCACCTCGCACCGGATGGCGCGGATCTCTTCATCGTCGCCGCCTACGGAAAAATTCTGCCACCCGAACTGCTCGCCATTCCGAAACAAGGTTCCCTCAATGTCCACCCGTCGCTCCTGCCGCGCTGGCGGGGCGCCTCGCCCGTTCAGCACGCCATCCTCGCCGGCGATACCGAGACCGGCGTGACGATTATCCTGATGGATGCGCAGGTGGACCATGGGCCAGTTCTGCAAAGTTCAAAGTTCAAAGTTCAAAGTTCAAAGTTGACGACGCCAGAGCTGACTGCTCAGCTCGCCGATGTTGGCGCTCAGCTACTGCTTGAGACGATCCCGGCGTGGCTGGATAGCAAGATCACCCCGCGGCCGCAGGATGAAGGAGAAGCGACCTATGCGCCCCGCATCCGGAAGGAGGACGGCCGCATTGACTGGAATCAGCCGGCAGTCGAAGTCGAGCGGATGACCCGGGCCTTCCAGCCCTGGCCGGGCGCGTATACCTTTTGGCACCGCAGCGAGAATCAGCTACGATTGGCGATAGAGGAAGCCCGTGTTGAGAATTTAGAATCTAGAATTGAGAATCTAGAAGTCGGCACTGTGTTTAGCGGTAATGGAGGAATTGGTGTTCGGTGCGGAGAAGGCGCGCTTATCCTCCAACGCCTGAAGGCGGAAGGCGGCCGCGCTATGGACGGCATGGCGTTCCTTCGCGGCCACCCGGATATCATCGGTGCAACCCTCAGATGAGAATTCTAAATTCTAGTTTCTGAATTCTAGATTCTGACGCATGAATCCGCTGGCTATCCTCGCCCTGGTCATTGCCGTTGTCGTCGGCTTCTTTGCCATTTCCAGCGGCGGGCCGGGGCTCTTCGGCGGCAGCGGGCCGATCGCCACCGGCCCGTCAAGCCCGGAGATCCGGAACCCCCAGCCGCTCTCAACGAGTCCGGCGCCCGGATTTTTCGCATCGCCGCCTCCGGCGCCGCCGCCGTCAGGAGTGCCGCCACCAACGCCGGCCACCCCGGCCCTGCCGTCGGGCATATCGCCCTACCGCGGCAGAGTGGCCATCACGAGCGTGCAGCGCTTTGGCGAAGAGGCCGATCAGGAGTACGTTATTATTCGGTACCTGGGCCCCGGCGGTTTCTTCTCCCCGTCCGGTGAGCGCACACGCCAGGAGCTGCTTGTCGTCACCGGCTGGCGGATCGAGAGTTTACGTTCCTCCGGCATCATCCCCCGCGCCTTCAATATTCCCGAGATTGACGCCGCGGAGCAGGATATTCTCCTGCCGCCGGGCGGCGAGGTGATCATCGTCTCCGGCACGCCGAGCTACCAGCAAAACTTCCGCGAGAACGCCTGCGTGGGGTACTTCAATCAGAGCCACGCCTTCAGGCCGGGGCTCTCCGGCTCCTGCGCCGATAGCCGCCAAGACCGCGCCGCACTCTTGAGGATGGGCTTCAATGGCGCCTGCATTGACGCCATTCAATCCATTCCGGCCTGCCGCACGCCCTCCGGGCCGTTCACGGCGGCCGTGATCAAGAGCGAGTGCCTTGACTACTTGAACCAGAACTTCAGCTACGTCGGCTGCGTCAAGAACTCCCGCGATCAAAAGGATTTCCTGCGCGATACGTGGCGCGTCTTTCTGGGGCGTCCGGGTAAGCTCTTTGATCCCCGGCATGACCGCGTCACGCTCCGCGACGCCCACGGGCTGCTCGTGGATGAGTTTGAGTATTAGCAATATGATGTCAAACTACAAATGCAATACCAATCTACAAATTTCGAATCCGCGTGCGACGTATTCGCGATTCGCCGGATTGGCATAAAATTCGCGAATTGGCATCACGTTTATCGGTTCCCGTAGCTCTCGGCTTCCTCCAGCTTCAGCGACAGGATTTTGGAAATGCCGTCCTCGCCCATGGTCACGCCGTAGAGGATGCCGGCTTGCTTCATGGTTTCGCGGTTATGGGTGATGAGGATGAGCTGGGTTTTTTTCGAGAGTTCTTTCAGAATGGCTGCGTACTTTTGGGAGTTGGCCTCATCGAGCGCGGCATCGGTTTCATCCAGCACCAAAAACGGCGGCGGGTTGACCGCGGTGATAGCGAAGAGGAGGGCGACGGAGACGAGGGCGCGCTCCCCGCCGGAGAGCATGGCCAAGCCCTTGATGCGCTTACGCGGCAAATCGACATCAATGTCGATGCCGTATTCAACTTCCCCGTCGCCGGTTTCCGCCGCTTCCTCCGCCTCTACCGGGGCGGCTTTCCGTATGGGAATATAGCTTACTACTCCCTTCCCGCCGCCGAAGATAATGCGGAAGTAGCGGTGGAACTCGGCTTTAATTTTGGCGAGACCCTCCCGGAAGTCATGCTCGATTCGCGCCTCGAGCTCGGCAATGAGCGTATGGAGATCGTGTTCGGCCCGGACCAGGTCTTCGATCTCGCGCGTTAAAAAGTCGTGGCGCGTTTTGGTATCCTGGTATTCTTTCAGGACCGCCGGATCAATCCCGCCGATTTCCTCGAGGCGCACCCGGAGTTTTTCAATCTTCCGCCGGAGCTCGTCCGGTTCGAGCGTAAGAAACGGCGATGTAGGCGCTTCAAGCTCGCTACCGGAGAGCCCGCTTTCCTCGATCATCCGCTGGAGATCCTGACGGCGGAGCGCGAGCTTTTCCCCTTCAAAGGCGATCCGCTGCAGTCCTATGCGGAGTAGGGCGGCCTCCTCCTCGCGTTCGCGCCGCCGCTCGAACCGCTCGCGGAGGGCGGCCTGAACCTGCTGGAGGCGCTGGATGGCGCGATTGAGCCGAGCGCGCCGGCCGGCCAGATCGCGCTCCAGATCCTTCAACTCGCGCTGGAGGCCCGAGCGCTCGGCCTCCAGCGCCGTCCCGGCCGGCGAGGAGGTGCGAACTGGCCGGCCGCCCTGCTTGAGATCGGCGAGGAATCGCTCCAGGCGCTCGGCAATCGCGGTGATGCGGGCTTTAAGGTCGCCGATCGCGTTTAAGGCGATGGCGCGGCGCAGTTCCCCGGAGAGCTCCTCAAGCGTGCCTTCCACCGCGGTCAGTTCCACCACTGCGCGTTGGCCGGGCGGCGGTTCCGTACTTGATTCAAGCCGGCCCTCAATGCGGCCGAGCCCGCGTTCGAGCTCGCGGCGCCGGGCCTCGAGGGTATTGAGTTCTCCCTCCTGGACCTCGAGCGCCTCGGCGCTCCCCGGAGCGCTCTCACCTTCCTGGAGTTCGCCGCTCAACCGGACGATTTCTGCCTCCAAGCCCTTCTGTTTGGTTTTCATCGGCTCCTCTTCGTCCCGGAGGCGTTCGGCTTCGGCGGCGATGCCCGCGCGCTCCTTTGCGACCGCGGCGCGGTAGTAATCCTCGAGTTCCTTCCGGATCACCTCGCGCTTCTCGGCTTTGTCGGCCTGTGACTTTAAAAATTTCAGGTGGGGGCTGATTTCTTGCGCCAGGGCCTTGGCCTGGGTGATGTTCTTGGCCGTCTCTTCGAGCTTGCGCTCGCTCTCGCGCTTCTTTAACTGCCAGAAGCGCAGGCCCATGGCCTCCTCCAGGAGCAGCTTCCGGTCGCGGGGAGAGGCCAGGAGCGTGCGATCCACCTCGCCCTGGCCGATGATGTTGTGCTGGGTCTGGCCGAGGCCGATTCGGGCCAGGAGTTCGACGATATCCTTGAGGCGGACCGGAGAGCCGTTCAAAAAGTACTCGTTCGCGCCGTCGCGGAATATTTTGCGCTCGACGATGGCCTCGTCAAATGCAAGCGTCATGGCGCGGTCGCGGTTGTCAAAGGTCAGGCGGACGCTGGCCTTGCCCATGCGCGGCGAGCTGGCCGAGCCGTTGAAAATCAAGTCCTCCCCCTTTTTGCCGCGGAGGATCTTCATGGACTGCTCGCCCAGCACCCAGCGGATGGCTTCGGCCACGTTTGATTTCCCCGAGCCGTTCGGGCCGACGACGGCCGAGATGGCGCTCGGGAACTCTAAGGTCGTGGTTCGGGCGAAGGATTTGAAGCCAGAGAGGGTAAGCTTGGCGAGCCGCATAGGGAGTTCGGCAGTAGTGCCTTCTTTGGGAATTACCGAAAAAGTCCTTCGCCACGAAAGGGGGCCGGGGAAACGCGGAAGGGTTTCCCCGTGGAGGAAACCACCGAGCCGAGTCCCGCGGAAAGCGGGACGAGGCAAGGGGTCAGAAACCGACTGTTTCTGAGGAGCGCGGCGACCCAGGAGCCGCGCGACGCGAAGGATTTGAAACCGGAAAGGGTGAGCGTGGAGAGTCGCATGCGCTTGGGGGCCTCATCAGAGCTGATCCATCAGCCCCATGATTTGGCTTCCAGGGCTCGCCGCGCGGCCTCGACTTCCGCGGCCTGTTTGGACGGGCCTTCGCCCTCGGCCGCGAGCTCTCCCCCGAGGAAGACGCCAACGACAAAGTGTTTGTCGTGGTCCGGGCCCCATTCGCGGAGCACCTCGTAGCCGGGCGTGACGCCGACCCGCTCCTGGGCCTCCTCCTGGAACTGCGACTTTGGGTCCCGGTCAAGGCGTTTTTCGACAATCTCCTCCAGCCGCGGCATCAGGACGCGTTCGATGAACCCGGCGGCCGCCGCATACCCCTGATCAAGGTGCATCGCGCCGACCAGCGCCTCGAAGGCGTTGGCCAGAATGAATTGCCGGGCTCGGCCCGCGTCTTTGGCCTCGCCGCGCGAAAGCTTGAGGTAGTCGTTCAAGCCCAGGCCCTGGGCCACCTCGGAGAGCATGACCGAGTTGACGAGCGCGGCCCGCAAGCTGGTCAGGTCGCCCTCGGGCTTAGCGGGGTATTTCTGGTAGAGCGCTTCGGTGACGATGAGTTCAAGCACGGCGTCGCCGAGGAATTCGAGACGCTCGTTATGCGCGAGGCGGAAATGCGGGTTCTCGTTCAGATAGGAACGGTGGACGAGCGCCTGTTCGAGAAGGTCTTTGTCCTTGAAGGTGACATCGATGGTAGATTCGAGTTTTGAGAGATCCACGGGCCGGAGGCACTGGGCACCAGGCATCAGGCACTAGGTTACGTACCTAGTGCCCAGTGCCTAGTCCCTAGTTTCTTGATTAATTTTTTCCATTGCCGCCTGGATGATATGGTCGGTATCCGGGTAGTGCTTTGTCTGCATCACCTCCTCCATGGGGAACCAGCGCGCCTCTACGATGCCCGCCCCCTGCTCTACCGCAAAAGCCGTCTCTCGCGTTTCAACGAGGAAGTAGGCGACCTTGCGTTGGACCGGCTCGCCCATCTCGTTTTTCGCCGAATACGCATTCTCGCCGAGGGGCGCTGCGATTTTTCCCTCAAGGCCGATCTTCTCCTTCACTTCGCGGAGTGCGCCGTCTTCTGCGCTCTCGTCGGGTTTTTTATGCCCCTTCACGAACGTCCAGTGGCTGAATATATCGTGGATCATCGTCCAGAATATCTTCCCGTCTTCGCGCCGGAACACCACCGCGCCGACGTACTCTTCGGTGCGCGGGTCCGCTGCGGCGCCGGGCGCCCGATCCTCGCCCCGCCGCGGGTGCTCCTTGCCCGGCTCGCCGAGCTCGCGGTAGACCGTGCCCAAGACCCCGTTCACGAACTTCCCGGACGACTCCCCGCCGAAACTTTTGGCCAGCTCAATGGCCTCGTTGATGGCCACCTTGGGCGGCACGGCGCTGTGGTCGCCGAAAAGGAGCTCCCACAGCCCGAGGCGCAGGATGTTGCGGTCCACGATGGCGATCTGCTCAAGCGGCCACTCCGGCGCGGCTTTTTCGATGATGGTGTCGAGGTCGCCGATTTTGGAAAGGACGCCGTGGACGAGTTCGCGCGAGAATTCCTTATCCTCCAAGCCGGGGCCGAATTCGGCGAGATTTTTTTCAAGAATGGCACTGAGGGCCGCATCCGGGCGGCCGTTGAAATCCCACTCGTAGAGGGTCTGCATGGCGATGGATCGGGAGAGGTGGCGGGAAGCCATTCCGACAATTTTCAATTTTCAATTCTCAATTTTCAAACAGTGCTTGAAAATTGAATCATTGGAAATTGATTGAAAATTGATAATCGAAAATTTTACCGGTGGGAGAGTTCTTCCGCCGAGAGTGTTTCCCCTTTCTCGGTTGCCTCTTTCTCATGGGCGCGCAACTCCTTCTCTTTTTTCTTCCGCTCCTTCTTGTCGAGTTTGGCCAGGACGTCAATCACCTGCCGGCCTTTGTAGTAGCCGCAGTTTTGGCAGAGGGTGTGCGGCAGGACCTCCGTGCCGCAGTGGACGCATGCCGAACACACGGCCGCTTCAAGGGCGTGGTGGGAGCGGCGCTGCCGCGTCGCGGAATGAGTATGGCGCATTCTTACAACCATGGAGTTGGTCGAAAGGCGAAAGCTAAAGGACAAAAGTACGATGGATGAATTGCCTTAGTCCCTCAGCCTTAGTCGTTCGGCCTATATAAGGTACCAGAGAAAAGAAAAGCGGGCAAGGCATGCTGCCCTACCCGTGCATTTCCGATCGAATCAGCTTGCGCCCGCCGATCGTAGGCAATCGCACGCACCAGCGAGGCATTCTTCTTCAGCCAGATCGTCTGGGTCCATGCCGCGAGGCACGTCGGCGCCCGTTATCTCGCAGAGCTTTTTCTTCGGCGGGTTTTTAAAGATCAGTGGGGGTGCTTCGTGGGTCATATGCGACCTCCTTGCTACTGTTTCGCCATGATACTCCGCTTATACACCTCAAGGTGCTCGAGCGCAGGTATCATGCGCGGCAAACGATTGTTAACAATCCCGTTCACGATCGTGAATAAATCATCCGCACCGCAGAGCGGTGCGGTATTGAAGTGATGATTTG
>CAYJUW010000032.1:0-8528 GCA_964373495.1 uncultured Candidatus Saccharibacteria bacterium
GGGTAGCTATGTTCGGACGGGATAAGCGCTGAAAGCATCTAAGCGCGAAGCCCACCCCAAGATGAGGTATCGGGCCAGTGCTTCGCACTGGAAATTCCAAATTCCAAAATCCAAATTCCAAACGGCTTGGAATTTGGTGCTTGGTCATTGGAGCTTCCAGCGCGGAGCGCTGGCATAAGGCCCGTGGGAGATGACCACGTTGATAGGCCGCAGGTGTACGGCGAGCAATCGCCTGAGCCGAGCGGTACTAATCGGCCGTTCGTACCCCCGCCGGAAACGGTGGGATCTCTGCCGCTCATGTTGTCAGCCCCCACACCAATCAAAGCATTATCTTGCGCACGTTCTGAGCGTAATCTTGTTTTGCATCCGATCTTGAGAAGAAATCGGCTGTATAGCGATAGAGCGCTTCGCGTTCATGCCTTGATTGGTGTGGGGGTCAGCCGCCGCGCCAAATTCTCCGTGTGCTGGTGTTTTATCCGTGTGTGCGCCATCTCTTCCCATGCGCTCGCCCCGCACCATTGTATATAGAAGTTTCCTGGTGATTTAGCTTGACGTGCTCCACTCCTTCCCCCAGCACCAGAATGAAGTTCGGTGCGGGGCAGGCATTCCGACCTGCCCCGCACCGAAATTTCTTGTTTCTCATTTGCCGGTGTTTTATCCAAGCGTGATCCACCTCTTCCCATTCCGAACAGAGCAGTGAAAGCGTTTGGACCCGATGATACTTGAGCCCTCGCGGCTCTGGGAAAGTAGGGTATGCCGGCATATGAGAGATTTTGGTGCGGCTTTTTTTATTCCCGGAGTTCGCATATACTTTTGGTGATGGACTTCCGCTCCCGCCGCCAGTTCCTAATCCTCTTTATCCTGGCCCTGATCCTGGCCGGGGCCGGGTTCTTGATTTACCGCGCCGGCGCGCCGGGGCCGACCTGCGTTGACGGCAAAAAGAATCATGGCGAGGAGGGGGTTGACTGCGGCGGGCCGTGCGTTCCCTGCGCCTTCCGGAATAAAAAGGACTTAGCGGTTTTCTGGGTGCGGGCGGTTGAGACCCGGCCGGGCCGCTACGACGTTGCGGCCCAAATCAAGAACCCCAACGTGAAGGTGGGTGCCGCACGCTTCGAGTTCGAGTTCACGCTCGTGGATGATAAGGGCATCGCCGTGGCCAGCCGCCGCGGCCGGTCTTTCATCTATCCCAGCGAGATCGTGCATCTGGCCGAGATCGGGCTTGAGGCCCTCCGCCCCGCGGCCGATGCGCGGATCAGTCTTGAGCACGTTGAATGGGTGGCTGCCGATACTATTGCCCCCGATATCATTGCCGGAAATCGCGAATATCTGGTTGAAGATGAGCATGGCGCCCGCCAGAGCGTGGTCCGGGCAAACCTCCAAAATCGCACCCTGCTTGACGTTTCCGCTCTCACGGTCACCGCACTCCTCCTCGATGATGAGGGTAACCTTTTGGGCGTGCACTCGACGTTCGTGGATCGCCTGGACGCCGGCGAAAGTCGGCCGGTCGAATTCCGCTGGCCGGGGGTGCTGGCCGAGTCGGCCGCCTCGGTGATCATCGAGGCGCGTTCTCCCTTCGTCTTGCCAAACCCGTAGCCGCGGTTTATGTTAGGGCACACATTTACCCCGTTACAATTCGGACGCCCCTCCCTTCAGACCCCGTTAGAAAAGTATTTTCTGACGGGGCAGGGCGTGGAGGAGAAAAGAATCCATGGCGTTCATGGGCGGGCCCGGCCTGCCCGCCTCGCCGAGACGAGTCGAGGCTGGGCTGAAGCTGCAGCGAAGCGGGCAGGCGGGCCTTTGCGGCTCGTCAGAAAGCAACTTTCTCGCGGGGCGGGCCGGGTGGTAACCGGGTTTACCGCAAAATTCATGCGATCGGTCCGTTTCGCCGACTGGCCGCTGAATTTTTTCACTGCTATCCTCATCGGCATCGGTTTGGTGGCTGTCTGGAGTTTTTCGCCGCCGGCGCCGGATTTCTTCGCCCGCCAAGTCCGTTGGGTGGTTCTCGGGCTCGCGGCCTTTTTTGTTTTCGCGAACACTGATTATCGCCTGTTTCGAAACCACGGACTCTTCCTGGTTTTCCTCTATCTCGCGGTTCTGGCCGTCCTCACCGCACTCCTCCTCTTTGCGCCGGCCACGCGCGGCATCCGGGCGTGGTTCCAGATCGGGGGTGCTTCCATCCAGCCGGTGGAGCTGGCCAAACTCGTGCTCGTGCTCGTGCTCGCAAAATACTTCTCGCGGCGGCATGTGGAGATCGCTCAGGTTCGGCATCTTGTTATCTCCGGCCTCTATGCCGGAGTTCTGGTGGCGCTCGTCCTCCTTCAGCCCGACCTTGGCTCGGCCCTGATCCTCATGGCCATCTGGCTTGCCGCGGTGCTCTTCTCCGGCATCCGGATGCGTCATCTCGGGCTCTTTTTCCTGCTTATGGCCGTCATTTCAATCTTTGCCTGGTCCTCGCTTCTCGCCCCCTACCAGAAGGCGCGCATCGCCGCGTTCCTCGACCCCTACCGCGATCCGCAGGGTGTCGGCTACAATACTATTCAGGCCATGATCGCCGTCGGATCGGGGCAACTCTGGGGCAAGGGCATCGGCTATGGCACCCAATCGCACCTGAATTTCCTGCCGGAACCGGAGACCGACTTCATCTTCGCCGCATTCGCCGAGGAGACCGGTTTTGTCGGCGCCATACTCCTCCTCTCCCTTTTCGGGGCGCTCGGCTGGCGGATCATTTCCATCGGCATCGCGGCGCAGGATAACTTTTCCAAGCTCTTCGTCCTCGGCTTCGCCTCTTTCTTCTTTTCGCAGACGCTGCTGCACCTGGCGGTTAACCTCGGCCTCCTGCCGGTGACCGGCATCGGCTTGCCGCTGATTTCCTACGGCGGATCAGGCCTGGTCACCGTGCTCGCCGGCCTGGGGATTCTCCAATCCATTCGCATTAACTCCCGGGCGGAAATAGAGTAGAATTGACGTAGGCACTAGTGGTCAGGCACTAGGCACTAGTGCAGGATGGCGAGCACTCGTGTTCCTAGCCCCTAGTGCCTAGTCCCTAAGTGCCTATGAAGATTTTTTTGGGCGCCGACCACCGCGGTTTTGAACTCAAAGAGAAGCTGAAGGAGTGGCTCAAAGACAAGGGCTACGTGGTGGAGGATATGGGCGCCTATAAGCTCGATACGGAGGATGACTACCCGGATTTTGCAGTGGCTGTGGCCGGGAAGGTCGCAGAAGATCCCGAGGGGAACCGCGGCGTCCTCCTCTGCGGTTCCGGTGGCGGAATGGATGTAGTGGCGAATAAAATCCGCGGCGTTCGGGCGACCGTAACGTGGAGTCAAGACGCGGTGGAGCATGCTCGCGCTCGCGACAATGCGAACGTCATTTCCATCGCCGCCGATTGGACACCGCCGGAAACAGCCCGTGAAATTGTGCGCATATTCCTGGAGATGGATTTCGGCCAGGCGGAGCGCGACCTGCGGCGGCTGGAGAAGATTCGGGAGATAGAGGAGAAGAATTTTAAATAAATTTAAAGCACAAAGCCCAAAATCCAAAACAAGTTTATAATTTTCTAAATTATAAAATTGTTTTGAACTTTGAATTTTGGATTTTTATGATTGAGATTATTCCGGCCATCAACGCCGCGACCTGGGAAGAGGCCGTAAAAAAGATACGGCTCGTCGAGCCCTTTGCCGATTGGGTCCACCTTGACGTTGCCGACGGTACGTTCACGCCAAACTCACTGTGGCATAATCCGCTGGATCTCGTTGGCTTCGGGACAAAAGCGAAAATTGAAATTCACTTGATGGAAGATCGGGCCGAGGATCGGATTGAAGCGTGGCTGATGGAGCCGGTAAAGCGTATTATCGTCCATTACGAGGTCACCCACGACCTCGATTTTATCCTTGCCGAGTGCCGGTCAGCCGAGATCGCGGTCGGGCTTTCCGTGAGCTCCCACACGTCGTGGACGTGCCTGAAACCATTTGCGGAAAAGGTGGATTTCCTCCAAATCCTGGCTGTCCATGCGGGAAAAGCCGGCCAGGCATTTGAGCGCCATAACCTCTCCAAAATCAAGCATTTGCGGGCTTTCGCCCCGGAGGCGATAATAGAGGTGGACGGCGGCATTGTCCCGGACATCGCCGATGATTGCGTCCGCGCCGGCGCCGATATCCTCGTTGCCGCAAGCTACATTTTTGATCACCCCAGCCCCAAGATGGCGATACGGGAGCTACAGTATGCGTCAGCACACCCGTAGAGTATGAAGGTACCTTCCGTTTCGCCATCCGAGATCAAACAATATGAGATTTGGAGGCGCATGCCGCTTCAGAAGCGGGCCGAGCTTGTTTCCAACGTCTCAGTGTTTCTCTTGAAAAGCCGTAGGCAGCAGGGGCATGGACTTTCCAGGACTCGCCGTCAGCATCGCAAAAATTCTTGACCGCCTCGGAATACCGTATGCCATCACGGGCGGGTACGCGCTTGCGTACATGGGGCGGCTCCGCGCCACCTTTGACATAGATACGATCATCGAACTTCCCTACGCCAAGATCGATGCATTCGTCAATGCGCTTCGGGATATTTCAGATATGAGCTACGTCGAAAAGAGCATGGTTGTTCGAGCGATGGAACGTCACGGCGAGTTCAATTTCATTCACGCCGATTCGGGAATCAAAGTCGATTTTTGGGTCCAGGGCGAGGATCCGTATGCGAAGCTTAAACTCAGACGGCGGCAAGCGCGCATCATCGAAGGTCATAAAGTATTTTTTGTATCTCCCGAAGACCTCATTTTGGCCAAACTTATATGGCATAAGGAAAGCGGCTCCGAGCAGCAGCTTCGGGACGCGCAATCGGTCATCTTCATGCAAAAGAAACTTGATTGGAAGTATCTTGCGAGATGGTCAAAAAAGCAGGGTACTGCTACCATATTAACTAAGATCAAGGCGCAGGCAAAAGCGAACAGAAATAATTAAGCGTGATCGCATCGCGGCAGACCACATTTTAATTAAGCCAGCCGAGTCTCAAGATGGCAACTAGAGAGCTACAGTATTGCGAATGAATTCCCATTACTCCACGGAAAGCCCAGTGCTATGTTGCTAAGTACACTGAAACGCGGAGCCGTCGCCCTGTACCATTTTGTTTCCATAATCGGAGTCGGCTTTCAGTACATCGCATTGGGGTATTTCTTGATACAGATATATGGTTACCCGACACCAGATCAGCCTCGTTTGGTCCTCATTATCCTATTCGCAATTATTTATCCATACATGATAGCTTCTTGTTTCAACGGGTTCCTGTATGCGTGGCTTTTCAACAATAGAACTGTTCTCTATATAAACCTAGTTTGGACCATAATTATCGCGGCGTTATACTTGATTTAAACCTGTATGTCCCACCTTCACGGCGATAAAATAAAATTTTTGGAAGAAACGGCGAATCAAATCCGCCAGGATGCGATTGGGATAATCTGGGCAGTTGAGTTATACTGAGGTATATGACCACAACTCAGTTGAAGCAAAAAACCCCACGAGATTTGCGGAAGTTTGCTGGGAAGTGGGTAGCATTTCTGGGCTCGCGGATCCTCGCATCAGCCGATACGGAAAATCTAGTAGGGTCAGACCCTACTAAATGGCCGAGTCCGAAGATGGCGATAAAAGAATTAAAGCATCATGAAAAGTAGTTCATTCTTCATTCGAGCCGCCGTCTTTTTTATTGTAGCGGTGCTGGTCTGGTATATTCTGCCACGTACAGATATTACTGGTCTTACCGACGATCCGCTCGGCGGAGGCTTAATAACACTGTTCATTGCCGCACCCTTGTTTGCGATAGGTTTGGTCTTCTTCATTATTGGAATCATTGTGCAGTGGAAAGGGAGTTCTGGTTCAGACGGTGTCGCCGGTGAGAAAAAGAGATTGAGCCCAGCTTCACTAATATCGTCTGGGTTGCTTATCTTCCTGGCTGGTTTTTGGTTGCCGGGTATATTTCCGGTGCTAATTTTGGGCTTGAGTACTACCTGGCTATCTATCGTCGGTCTAATTATTTTTGTTGTCGGTTTGATGTATCTCTTTCGGTCGGTGCGCGCCGAAAATCATAATGTCCCACCTTCACGGCGATAAAATAAAATTTCTAGAGGAAACGGCCAACCAGATTCGCCAGGATTGTATTGAAATGGTGGTAAATGCCGGATCCGGGCATGTGGCCGGGCCTTTGGACATGGCTGATATTTTTACTGCGCTCTATTTCCACATTTTGAAACACGACCCTAAGAATCCCGAGTGGGAAGATCGAGATCGTCTCGTGCTTTCAAACGGTCATATCTGCCCGGTGCGTTACGCGGCCATGGCGCGCTCCGGATACTTCCCTGTGGAAGAGTTAAAAACTTTGCGAAAACTTGGGTCCCGCCTACAAGGCCATCCGCACCGCACTGCGCTTCCGGGAGTTGAAACAACTTCAGGCCCGCTTGGTTCCGGCCTCTCGCAAGCAGTTGGCATGGCTATCGCCAGTAAGATGGATAAGAAAAAGTTTAATATCTATTGCCTTATGTCTGATGGTGAACAGGAATGCGGTCAAACCTGGGAAGCAGCCATGCTTGCGGGAAAATTGAAGCTGGATAACCTCACGGCCCTTATTGACCGCAACAATATCCAGATTGACGGCATGACTGAAGACGTTATGCCCCTTGAGCCGCTACGGCAAAAATACGAGGCCTTCAACTGGCATGTGCTTGAGATCAACGGGCACAACTTTGAAGAAATCGTCAACGCTTTTGAAACCGCCCACGCCATCTACGAAAAGCCGGTCGTGATCATTGCTCATACCATCGCCGGCAAGGGCGTGGACTTCATGGAGTTTTCTTATCCGTGGCACTCCAAGACGTTTAAACCCGAAGAAGTTAAGTCATCGTTGGATCAACTGCGTACTCTGGGTGGGAAAATTAAAAGCGAGCACGAATAACATGATGCCAATCTACGAATCTTATGCCAATCTGGCGAATCGCGAATGCGAATATAACGTAGATTCGCAATTTGTAGATTGGCATTGCATTTGCATAATTGGCATCATATGCGCGTAAGCGCGTATGGCACACGCCGAAATCATCCAAAACGGAGTCGTGATCGTGAAGCCGGATCCGCGGCTCCTGCGGGCGGTGCGGACCGCCCAGCAGTTCCTCGGCAAGGTCGGCAAAGCCCTGCCCGGCCTCCGGTCGCTCATCCGGCACGAACTCATCCTGCACTGGCTCCACCGCCAGCTCCATGATTTCGCCGTCAAGCAGAAGTACCGCGGTAAGCAGGTGTACCTCGCCCTTGATGAAAAGCTCCTGGGCGGGGCCAAGGACCTGGTGGCGCTGGTGCGGGACAACGCCAAGTCATTCTTGCCCGTTGGGCCGCTTGAGAGCGGCATCCGCAATGCGTTCACTCTGATCGCCCGCGAGAAGATTGCAAGCGAGCAGAAGCGGAAGGTCAAGCGCAAAGTCCAGACATACGGAGAACCATGGCAACAAAGGTCGAATAGTAATACAGGCACTAGGCGCTAGTGGCTCGGCACGTCTAGTGCCAAGTGCCTAATGCCTAGTACCTCACGTATGGATACTGGACCGCACGACAAAATGCACTGGAACTGCTGCTGGAAGCCGTGGGGCGGGAAGATCCTGTGGTGGGCGTCGTTCTTAGCCCTCATCGGCGGGCTTGCCGCCTTCTGGCGCGGCGGCGAGTTCTGGAGCGTCTCGGCCATGACGTGGTATTGGAACGCGCTCGTCGGGGGCGTCCTCGCGCTGGGGCTGAAGGTTTCGAAACTCCACAGCTGTTGGCACCAGCGGCAGGGTTAAACGCAGCCCCGCGCGGGGCCGCATAAGGCGGACGTCTCGTCCCGTTCGCTTATCGGGTTAATGTTTGATCAAGTATGCCGAACGTCATTAACGTTCGAATAGACATCCGGTCTTCGGTCAGCATGATCGTTTTCGCAATCATTGCCATCAGCACGACGGTGTTCATTTTGGTAAGGGCCCAAGAAGCTATTGACGAAATCCAGCGGTTGAGCAATGCGCCTATCTATTCCTCACAAGATGGCCAGCCGTAAGCAATTCGCGGTGAACCCCGTTACCACGGCCTTCCGACCACGCCCCGTTAGAGACCCGGTCTCTAACGGGGCGTGGCATCCAATGAGTCGTTTCGCGTTGGGCGGCCATTCCTCCACGGGCTCCCGCCCGTGGCTTCCTGGTAACGGGGTGAATAGTGCATCTGGTAACGGTTCGCGGGGGCTTGGCTTGATCGGCGTCCTCATGGTAGCCGCCGCCGCAGCGATACTCGCCGGCGGCGGGTATTTCGTCTACCAGCGCTTCGCAAAACCCGCAGACACCGGAGGAATCGCCTGCACCCAAGAAGCTAAGGTCTGCCCCGACGGTTCATACGTCGGCCGCACCGGCCCGAACTGTGAGTTTGCTTCGTGTCCGGGTGAAATTGATACTTCAAATTGGAAAACCTACCGCAATGAGCAATATGGGTTTGAGGTGAGGTATCCGCCGTATTTTCAAGAGGATCGAGAACCAAGTT
>CAYJUW010000033.1:0-8049 GCA_964373495.1 uncultured Candidatus Saccharibacteria bacterium
TAAGCGCGCTTTTTACGGCTCGCCCGGCGCTCCTGGCCGGAATCGCCGAGCTCCTTCGCATCGGTGATCTCGGATCGCCGAGCATCCTTGCGGTGGCCTTGGCCTTTGCCGCGGGCTCGCTCGCAAACGTGTTCCTCCTGGCCCTATCGCTCCGGCGTGTCGCGCGGCAGACCCTTGGGGTAACACTTTCGTTCGAGGGTGTCTCGCTCCTTACCATGATCGGCGCTGCCGCTCTGGCCGGACTGGCCGCCTACGCCGCGCTGATTCCGTTCCCTGCGCTCATTGCCACAAACACCTTCGTCGGCATTGCCCTGCAGGGCATCACCGCTGGCCTGGCGGGTTTCCTCGTCTACGGGGCGCTGCTCGCCTGGCAGGGCAATCCGGAGATCCTCGGACTCATGGAGAGCATTCGGAGGCGTCTGGTGAGCCCGAAGCGGACCCCCGAGGTCTTCGAGACCGAAAAACTCAACGGCGACGGCACCAAGTGAACATGGTGCACCGCGCCGCAGAGCGGCGCGGTGTTTCCATTTACCACTTCGTGAACAAATCTATTGAAGTCGGACTTCAATAGGTTTAGGGTAGAGGCATGGTGCGCAAGACCGCGTTTACCAATGGGGCGATATATCACGTCTACAACCGCGGCGTTGAAAAGCGGCGCGTTTTCGGTGCTGAAAAGGATTATCTCCGCTTCGTCCATGACCTGTTTGAATTCAATGATGTGGCGCCGGCGTTGAACACCGGATATTATTCCTCCGGTTCGCATCGGACGGCGCAAGAATTGCGGAAACCTCGGAAGCTCTTGCTGGAGATTTTATGCTTCTGCCTGATGCCCGATCATTACCATCTGCTCGTACGCCAGCGGGTCGAAAATGGGATAACCGAATTTATGCGCAAGCTCGGCACCGGGTATACGAACTACTTCAATCAGAAGTATCAGCGGGTGGGGCCGCTGTTCCAGGGAAAATTTAAATCGGTTCCGGTAACGCGCCAGGCCCATCTGCTCCACCTTCCCCACTACATTCACCTCAACCCGCTGGATCTCCGGATGCCCGAATGGCGCCGCGGGCGGTTGCGGAGCGCGGCGAAAGCGCTTGCCTTTCTTGGATCATACCGTTGGAGCAGCTATCGTGATTACCTCGGCGCGAAGAACTTTCCCTCGGTCACTCAGCGCGATTTCATCCGCTCAATCTATGGAAGTCGGACTTCCATAGATTATGAGGAGGAGGTGCGGGAGTGGCTGGAACATCTGGATTTTGAACCGGTCCGGGATTTGACGATAGAAAAACCTATGGAAGTCGGACTTCGATAGATTGTGGTATGGAGCGCATCCGGAATTTCGTCATCATCAGCCACGTTGACCACGGCAAGTCAACGCTGGCGGATCGCTTCTTGGAGTTGACGGGGACGGTGGATGCGCGTAAGATGCGGCCGCAGTACCTGGATCAGATGGATCTTGAGCGCGAACGGGGGATTACGATCAAGATGCAGCCGGTCCGCATGATTTGGCGAGCGCCAAATCATGCGGGCATTCTAAACCCTAAATTCGAAATCCTAAACAAACCCAAAACCAAAAATCAAAAATTCAAAAACGATTTAGGATTTAGAGTTTCGGATTTAGGATTTGCAAATTCAACACAAGAATTTGTGTTGAATTTGATTGACACGCCCGGGCACGCCGACTTTGCCTACGAGGTGTCACGGGCGCTTGCGGCCGTGGAGGGGGCTCTCCTGCTCGTGGATGCCGTCCCGGGCGTGCAGGCGCAGACGGTCTCGAATTTCCATCTCGCCCGCGCCGAGGGCCTGACCGTTATCCCGGTTGTCAACAAGATTGATCTGGCTGCGGCGCGCATCAGCGAAACCGAAGCCGAACTCGCGAATCTCACCGGTTGCGGGCCGGGCGAGATCCTGAGGATTTCCGCCAAACGCGGCGATGGCGTTCCGGCATTGCTCCAGGCCGTGGTCGAGCGCATCGGGCCGCCCCGGCTCAGCCGCGCTGCGCCTCGCCTGGAGAGCGGGCCGCCCCGTACCGGCGCGGAGCCGTTGGCGTCGACGCCGGCCCGGGCGCTCATTTTTGATTCTCATTTTGACGACTACCGCGGGGTGATCGCGCATGTCCGCGTGGTGGACGGCGCATTTCGCTCAAGCGCGCCGATCGCCATGCTCGGCGTACGGGAGCGGGCCGAGATCGTTGAGGTTGGCTACTTTGCGCCGGAGCTGGTTCCGGCCGAGTCGCTCGCGGCCGGGGAAATCGGTTATATCGCCACCGGCCTCAAGCGGCCGGATGCCGTTCGAGTCGGTGATACCATCGCCACCGCAGATGCGCGCAGATTAAAAACGCAGATTGACGCAGATATCAGCGTACATCAGCGTAATCATCTGCGTGAATCAGCGATCGTGGAGCCGCTGCCGGGGTACCAGGAGCCCGCCGCGGTGGTTTTTGCCAGCGTCTACCCCGAGGATGCGTCAAGCCATCCCAAGCTCGCCGACGCCTTGAAAAAAATAAGGTTGAACGACGCGGCCATCCGCTTTGAGTCCGAATCCTCCGACGCCCTCGGCCGCGGGTGGCGCATGGGGTTCCTCGGGCTCCTCCACATGGAAATCGTCGGCGAGCGCATCAGGCGCGAATACGGCGTGAACCTCGTCATCGCGTCGCCCTCCGTGGTCTACCGCATCGTCCGCGCGGACGGCCGCGAAGAATTTATCTCTTCGGCCGCCCGGCTGCCGGATCCGCAATACTTCGTCGAGATCCAGGAGCCCTGGGTGCGCCTCGAGGTGGTAACCCGCGAGCGCGATCTCGGAGCGGTCTCCCTGCTCCTCCAGAGGACCCGCGGCGAGTACGTTTCGCAGCGCTCCCTCGGGGTTGATCGCCGGACGATCAGCTATGAGGCGCCGCTCGCCGAAATCCTGGTCGGCTTTGTCGGTACCTTAAAGAGCGTGACCGCCGGCTTCGGATCGTTCAGCTACGAGCCCGTAGGCTACCGGCGGAGCGATCTCGTGCGCCTGGACGTGCTGGTGGCGGGCGAGCGCGAATCGGCGCTCTCCAAGCTCGTGGTCCGCGAGGACGCGTATCGCGCCGGCCGCGCCCTCGTGGCCAAGTTAAAAGCCCTTCTTCCGCCCCAGCTCTTCGCGGTATCCATCCAGGCCGCGCTCGGCGGCCGCATCATTGCCCGCGAAACCCTGCCGGCATTGAAAAAGGACGTCACCGGCTACCTCTACGGCGGAGACCGCACCCGGAAGATGAAGCTCTGGGGAAAACAGCAGCGCGGGAAAAAGCGGCTGGCCAAATCCGGCCGCATCCAAATCCCGCCCGAAGTGTTCCGCGCGCTCCTGAAGAGCAATCACTAATATACGAATATGTGTGAATATTCGTATATTCGCGATTGCTCCTAGCGGTAGTAGATTACCGGCAAGAGGGTGAAGGCGATCATGCCGGCAACGGCGATGATGCTCACCGTGATCCAGATGATGCGAGACGCTTTTCGCGGGAAGCGCATGCGATGGAATTAAGAATCATGGAGCAAGAATCATGGGCAGGGGAGCAACGGCTCGCGTCGTCCCGATTCATGATCGCATGATCATAAGGTCTTGGTTCACCCCGTTACAACCGGGCGCCCCATGCCTTCAGGCCCCGTTAGAGCCCTCAAGGACTCTCACGGGGCAGGCGGGGGAGGAAGGCGGAATCCCGCTCGTCCCGAAGATGCCCCGGTTTACCCCGTTAGATTTCAGATCTAACGGGCCAAGGCCGGGTTGTAACGGGGTGAACGATTCAGGGCGCAGGTTAGGACGTTCTCCAGTGTAACAGGTATGCAACTATTTTCCAAGATGCCATCGGGTCGGGATCTCTGGCGCTGGCCGCCGGCGGCGGTCTTCCTCATAGTCGTCGTCGGCTTCCTCGTCACGAGCGCCGTTCGCATTACCATCCGCGAGCGGGCTATTGCCCGCGAGCGCCGAGCGCTCGAAGAGCGGGTGGCCATACTTGAGGCCGAGAAATCGCGATTGGCCGAAGCGATCCGGGCGCTCGGCGATCCGGCGGCGGTGGAGCGTCTGGCCAAAGAGCGCCTGAATCTCAAGAATACCGGCGAGGAGGTGGTGGTCGTGGTTCCCGATGGGCGGACCGTTGCCGCCCCGCCCGCGAGCGGATCTTGGCTGGAGCAGATCCTCGGGCCGTGGCTCGGCGCGCTCATCCGCGTGTTCCGGCACTGACTCTTGCCCCCGATTGACTCGAATAATTTCGATCGAACGCATTTGCGTCAGGGCGTTCCGGCGGTGTCGCGCGAGAGAAACGTCCGCGCGAGGTGCTCGGCTTGCCGCGGGCTCGAAACCCAGCGGATCTCGGGGTTCCGCCTGAACCAGGCCATCTGGCGGCGGGCGTAGCGCCCGATGGCGGCCTCCAGCCCCGCGATCAGCCGAGGCATCGTTATTTTTTGTCGAAGGTAGTCGGCAAGAAAGCGATATTCCAGGCCGAGCTCGTAGAACCTTTTCCAAGGCAGCCCGAGAGACCGGAGCCGCTTGGCTTCAGCCACCATGCCTTGGCGGATCCTTTTCAAGAGGCGTTTTCGGATCCGCCGTTTCAAGGTTTGGATAGGCAGGGCGACGCCAATCCACAGGATGCGGTACGGTGAGCGCTTTTTTAATTCCGGCACTTCTCCGAGGGCGCGCGCGATTTCAATGGCTCGGATGAGCCGGCGCGGATTTTTTTGCTCAATGGTCCGTGCCCGTTGGGGATCGAGGCGCTGGAGCATGGTCAGAAGTTCTCCGGCAGGTTTTCCGGCCAGCCGGCGGCGCAGCGCCGGATTCGGCGGGATCGCCGGCAGTTTGAAATCGTAGGCCACGGCATCAATCCAGAATCCGGTGCCGCCGACGAGGATGGGGATGCGGCCGCGGCGGGTGATATCATGGATGGCCGCCTCGGCCGAGGGCTTAAATTCGGCAACGGTGAATGTTCGGCGCGGCGGTACGAAATCAATGCAATGGTGGGCCACGCCTTTGTATTGGAACGTCTTCTTGCTTCCCGCTTCCTGCTTCGTGCTTCGCGTTGTGCGCCACCGGCCGCGCACCTTGCCGCTCCCGATGTTGAGCCCGCGGTAGATCTGGCGCGAGTCGGCCGAAACGATTTCGCCGTTAAATTTTCTCGCCAGGCGGACGGCGAGCTCCGATTTTCCGGAGGCGGTCGGCCCGACGATGACAATCAGTGGCGGTTTTCTCGAGTCCATCACGAATTACCTCGAAATATTCTCGAATGCGCCGATGCCAATATAGCCGAACGTATAGATTTGGGAGGCGTTCGGGGGAATTCGGGAGCGCATTGGGGAGATCTATTGCACCTCCAGCTTGAGGTCGGCCTTCCGGACGCCGGAGGCCGGCCAGTAGGAGGTGATGATGAAGGACTCGTCGGCGGTGAATTCAACGCTCGTTGAACCACCCGGCTTGACCGAAACAGTTTGGAACTTCGGCGAACGGAAGTCGAGCCCGCCGTAGTAGACGTTCTCGGTGCGGACGGTAAAGGCGAGTTTTACCTTCGAGCCCTTGCCGACGGTGATGGTACCCGGGGGGTAGAACCCCCGGTCATCGGCCTCGATACTCAAGGACACCGGCTCCGGGGCTGGCGCCGGCGCGGGCGCGGGTTCGGGCGGCGGTGCAGGCGTTGGGGTTTCGCCTCTTTCGGGTAGTTTAGGGGGGCATTGAAGCGGCGGCTGGCAATCTCCCACATCCGGCGGGGGCTTTGAACATTCACCCCTCGAGGCAACGCTCACGCCGGCAACCCGCGCGCGGCAGGCGTTGGCGTAGGTCTTGCCGTCAACGCCGCAGACCGGGGCGTATTGCTGGGTGCAGACAATCGGCTCGCCGGGAGGGGGTTCGCCAGTTGGCGGAGCGGGTATCGGCGGCGGGCACATGAATTCCCACTCGCCGTCTTGACAGATCGGGCCGCGGCAGCCCTCCGGCACTGGCCGGAGCGGCATGGGGCCGCATTCGCGGATGTCGCGTCCTTTTTTGCCGAGCAAACGTTTTTGGATTTCGCGCTCCAGATCCGCGCCGACTTCTTTTTTGAGCGATTCGTCTTCGTCTTCGAGGTTCTTAAAGAATTTGTAGTCGTCGGGCGCCTCGACTTTTGGCGCGAGCTTCTCGATGAGTTTCGCTTTATCAAGTGCGGCTGCAGCTTCCAAATCAGCGGCAATGGCTTTGACCGATTTCCCCTGTGCCTCGGGCTTGAGTTCGTCGAGCGCGGCGAAAATTTTCTGGTGGTCAATGGTTTTGGCCGCGATTTTTTCAAGGAGCGCATCCGCGTTTTTGTTTTTACCGCGAAGTTTCTCGAGGCGGTTTGAGAGGCGTTCGTGCGCGTCGAGGTAATTTTGGAGCGCCCGCTCGTGCGCGTCTTCGGCATCCGGCTTTTCGGCGGCGAGCTTGGCAAGTTCGGCGAGCTTCTCATCGCTGATGCGGAGCTCAAGGTCGGCTTTGACGACAGCGTCAAAGGTGAACACGCGCCTCAAGCCGCGGCCGAATTCCTTGAATGGATACCAAAAACTTCCCGGAAGGACCGATGGCTCGGACACGCCGAGGGTTTCGTAGATGTTGAAATCAGCATGCGCCGACGCCCCGGCCCAAAGACCGAGGAGGGCGATAATCGCACATGCGCTAAGCGCATATCTCATGCCTGCTTTGGATAGGCAATATTCTGTAGGACGTTGAGAAACGCCTCTCCCTTCATTGTACCTTGATCCCCCTTTCCCCGTTCCCGGACGGCAACGGTTTTTGCCTCCATTTCGCGCGGGCCGATGACCAGGAGGTAGGGGATCTTGGCGAGTTCGGCCTCGCGGATTTTTTTGCCAATGGTCTCGTTCCGCTCATCGAGCGAGGCGCGAAAGCCCTTCGTGCGGAGTTCGCGGGTGATGTCGGCCGCGTACTGCGTTGCCGCGTCCGTTACCGAGAGGACCGCGATCTGCACCGGCGAGAGCCAGAAAGGGAAGGCGCCGGCGTAGTGCTCGATCAGAATGCCGATAAAGCGCTCAAACGTGCCCAGAATGGCGCGGTGGATCATGACCGGCGTTTGTTTCCTGCCACCTTCATCTACGTAGGAGAGTTTGAATCGCTCCGACATCTGGAAATCAAGCTGGATGGTCGCCACCTGCCAGTCGCGTTTCAGGACATCCTCGCAGTGGACGTCAATCTTGGGGCCGTAAAACGCGCCGTCCTTTGGCTTCACCTCGTAGCGGATGCTGGATTTTTTCAAAACGTTTTCAAGCGCGGCTTCGGCCTCTGTCCAGAGTCTGGGGCTGCCCATGGCTTTTTCCGGCCTGGTGGCCAGTTTGAAATTCAGCGGCAAGTTGAAGGCGCCGTACACGTCCTTGATAAGCTGGATGAGTTTTCCGATTTCGCTTTCGATCTGATCCGGGCGGCAGTAAATGTGGGCGTCGTCCTGCGTCATCTGGCGCACGCGGAAAAGGCCGCCGAGCGTTCCCGATGGCTCGTTCCGATGGAGGCGGTCGGTGATTTCGGAGAAGCGCAGGGGCAGATCTCTATAGGAACGAAGCTTGGAAGAGTAAATGTAGGTGGATTCCGGGCAGTTCATCGGCTTCAGGACGTAGGTTTCCTTGTTGACCGGCACGGTGAACATACTCTCGCGGTAATAGTCCCAGTGGCCCGAAGTTTCAAAGACCTGCTTTTTTACCATGACCGGTGTGGAAACCTCGCCGTAGCCGGATTGATCGAGTTTCTTTCGCATGAAGGCCTCGAGCTCTCGCCACAGGATCATGCCTTTGGGGTGCCAGAAGATAGCGCCCGGAGCCGCGTCGTGCTGGGAAAAGAGATCGAGCTTTTCGCCGAGCACGCGATGGTCCCGGCGCTGGATTTCCTCTTGCAGTTTTAAGTGCTCGTCGAGCTCTTGTTTGTTTTGGAAGGCGACGCCGTAGATGCGGGTGAGCTGCGGATTTTTTTCATCGCCGCGCCAGTAGGCCCCGGCGATTCTGGTCAGGCGAAAGGCCTCGGGGTTGATTTCCGCGGTATTGGCGACGTGTCCACCCCTACAGAGATCCACGAAACAGTTTTGGATTT
>CAYJUW010000034.1:0-7677 GCA_964373495.1 uncultured Candidatus Saccharibacteria bacterium
ACATCGCCGGATCAAAGGTTGCTCGCCACCTCCCCGACGCTTATCGCAGGCACGCCACGCCCTTCATCGCCTCCCAAAGCCTAGGCATCCACCATACGCCCTTGGTCGTACCCCCGCCGCAAACGGCGAGGATCGTACCTCCTACCGCACATGTTGTCAGTACATCGCTCCTTACTCCAAATGGGTGAGGGCGATGCATTCAGTTTTCAAGCTGCTGGCGTTCCCAACCCTCGCCGAGGCACCGGATGCTCCGGCGAGGAGCGAGAACGAGATCCTTCGCTATCGCTCAGGATGACGTGTTCGTAGCTGCTCGCCTGCGGCTCGCAGACGAACACGTCAATTGAAAAGAGCCGCATCGAAGCGGCTCTTCCCGGTAACGGAGCTGCGCAAAATCAGCCCGATGGTCCGCGAAAAGCCGCTGGCAGGTGGATTCTGAACGCCAAGTGCATAGATTGCTCCTATTATAGGCGCACCCTGGGGGGGTGTCAATGGCTTACACCCAAGAACGCGAACCCCCTCCGGGTATCGAAGGGGGATGGCGCAATTTCCGATGAGCCCCGTGAGGAATCCTACTGCAGAAAAATTCTTCCGGAAGAATTTTTCTGCTCTCCAGAATTTCGGCTTACCGCCAGAAAACCCCTCGCGGAGAGGTACTGAAGGACATAATCCCGGTAACCAGGATTTCTAACGGGGCGGGGTTTCCCAAAGCCCTAGGCCTTGCCGCTCACCTCGCGCTTCATCCGGTCAATGAAGGACGCCGCAGCATCCCGGCCGCCGAGGCCAAAGGCCAAGCCGAAGGCAAGCGCCAGCATCGCCACCAGGCCGGTGATGAGCGTCTGGATTAAGACCGTGGCGATGCCGAGCTGGAGGAGTGCGGCGACCAGGGCGAAAATCCAAATCGCCCAGCGGGCCATCACTCCGATTACTGCGCTCCCGCGCAGGCCGGCAGCCTCGACGGAGCTCCGGCTGGCCCGCTCCACCACCTCGGCCACTTTCAGGGCGACAACCAGAATGAGCGCGGCCACGACAACGTTCGGAATGTAGAGCAGGACCTGGCGCAAGAAGTCCGATACCTGCGACAGACCGAGGATGTTCACCGCGGCCAGGAGGAAGACGATGATGATGAACCACCGGACAAGCGCGCCGATGAAGGCACCCGAGTTCAAGCGCACGCCGGCGCGCTCGAGGGCTTTCTCCAGTTCAAGCCGTTGGAGGAGCGCGTCCACGCGGAGCGCCCGCACCACCTGCTCGACCAGCGTGCCCAGGGCTACGGCGACAATCCAGCCGATGATAAAGACGATGACAGCGCCGATGAAGAGCGGCATGAAACCGGCCACCGCTCCCCAGGCCTGTTGGAGCGAAGCGACGATCACGTCACCCCAGGTTTGAAGTACCATAGGTTAAGTATTGGAGAACTGCACCCGGGCTCCACCATGCATCCGTAGAGCCCGCATGCCTCAAGAAACGGCTAAACGTACACAATCTTCCGCTCCCCGCCTAAATTTCACGCCGCAAGTCCGCAATGGACCGTTCGCTCTCCGCCGCCTGCCCGGATGCCAATCCAGGCATAATTCTGGCGCGAAATTTATACGGGGGACCGACCCGGAAGTGCTTTCAATGTACCTCTATCGTACCGTAGCGCCGGAAAACCTCAAAATACTTATCCACACGGCGGCCCCTCTTGACGGCTTCCCCGTCTCCTGGGGATAACTCGTTTCTGCGATACCCTCCTCCGGCCCTATACTGAAGCCAGCAGCTCTCGCACGGGTTCGTCACGGCCAGCCGGAGCCATCCGCCTCCGGGGTCGTAGCAGTTCTTTGCCCTATCACCACTGGGTTTGGCAAGCTCTTTGCAACGCTCACGTTTCTTTCTCACAGGGTCACACCCTGCGGGAGATTGCAGCGACTGCCCCAGCGCCGCGCGGGCCCTCTGCCGGCGGCAGGGCATTCGCGGAAGGACCGGAAGAACCCGGCCCTTCTTATTTTGTTTGCTTTTGTTTGCCTCCGAGCGCAAGCGGAACGCAGCGCGAGGAGCTGCAAATCACCGCACCATCCCGAACGCAAGTGAGGTCCCTAGGCCATTCTGGCCGGGGTGGCGACCGCGCAGCGACCTAGCCATTAGCGTGCGCGATCCCGTACTTCCGCGAACCAACCCTCTGTCCACCCGAAGCATCAGTTCGGAAGGTGCGGGATCTCCGCACGGCAGCTCCTCCCACGCTTCCAGCGGGATCGGAGACCGTGCGGGACTCCCAACTTCTTGCTCCCTTCGGTCGCGGAAGTTGCGGGACAAATACCCCCACGCTAAGCTTTGTGAGCACCCCGATAAAGAAAGCGTAAGCCGGAGGCAACACCGTGCGACTAACTCAGCGTGCGTAAAGCCATGTTCGAACTTAGCGCAGGGTTCCCCTTGAACAACACAGCGAAAGCGGGTATGATACCCCCGCCATGCTCGCCATCAATCGTTCAACATGCTCACGATAAACGATCTCAAAAATAAAATGATCGTCCTGATTGACGGCGCGCCGCACCAGGTGCTCGCGGCCAAGCACCTGCACATGGGCCGGGGCGGATCGAGCCTGCAGACGAAAATTCGGAACCTGGCCACCGGCCAGGTCTTTTCGCGAAACTTCAAGCCCGCCGACACCTTCGAGGAGGCGGACGTTGAAAAGCGCGAACTCGTGCATCTCTACCGGCACCGAGGCGAATTCGTTTTTGCGGCCCCCGCAAAGCCCCGCGAGCGATACACGCTCCCCCGCGCGGCTCTGGGCCAAGCGGTGGAATGGTTAAAACCCGACACACCGGTCGTAGCGCTCTTCCTGCACGAGAAACTCCTGACCATCACGCTCCCGATTAAAATGGACCTCACGGTCACCGAGGCCGCGCCCGGCCTTCGGGGTGATACCGTCAGCGGCGCGACCAAAACCGTGATCGTCGAAACCGGCGCAAAAGTCCACACACCCCTCTTTATACATGAGGGCGACATCATCCGCGTCAACACCGAAACCGGGGAGTACGCAGAGCGCGTCTCAAAAGCGTAACGAGGATCACGAATCTCTACAAATATTTATACAAATCATACAAATGCCTCACCCCCAGCGGGTATTTGTATTTATTTGTACACTCATTTGTACTGATTCGCGGTTTCACTCAAACTTGATGGTCTCTCCCGGCTCCAGCACGCGCGAGCGCTGCTCCGGCGCGGAGGACTCGCCAGGCGAGCGGGGCGTCGGCGGCCGCTGTTCACTGTTCATCGTTTCCTGCTCACGTTTGCGGAGGGCCCCGGCCAAGGCCGCGCGGAGGCCGGTGAGATGATCGCCGCGCTGGACAGCCGCCGGCGGTGTCGATTTTTTTTCTGGCTTCCCGGCCTGCGGCCGCCGGAGGGCTCGCAGGCCCAAGTTTCGTTCTGCGGACGTTGGGAGGGCTTGGAGCGATGCCGCGCGCCGCGGCGGCCTGCCATTCCGAGCTTCGCCGCGCGAAATTACGGCAGATGACACAGGTGGCGTCGGATGTGCGCCCGCAACTTTGGAACGAAACTTGATGAAATCCATATGCTCCTCGCAATAGACCGGACGCAGGCCGTCGGGCTTGAACGGGACGAGGATCTTCTTGCCGTCCACGGCGCACACGGCCTCGTACATCGGCCGCTCGGCGCGAGCCTCGCTGCGAAGCGGGCCTTCGGCGGTCCGGTCCAGTGTGATCGAGGCCGCGCCCGCGGCGAAGCCGTCGGCTGCGGCTTCCCCGGATCCGGCGGCCGACCCGAGGGTGAAGCGGCGGATCTTCTCCTCCACCACTGGCCGCGGCATCCCGTAGCGCTCGCGCGAAACAGAGATGATGGCCTCCCGGCTTGATTCGGCCGGCGGCGGGAACGGGGCCAGCGTCTCGGCCGAGAAGGGGCGCGAGGTGATGCCGTCAATCATCAGCTTGACGTAAATATTCTTGAAGCCGAGGTTGACGAGATCCTGAATCGTAAACTCCGGCATGAACTCCTTTTCCAAAAGTTCGCCGTCCTCCGCGCCCACGCGAAAGACAATCATCGTGCCCACGTTGCCGAAAATGGCGTGCTGCACCATTTCTTCCATCTGGAAGACGTACTGGTGGGCGACGGTCAGGTTCAGGCGGTACTTTCTCGCCTCGGACAGGATGTTGGCGAAGGACTCGGTGGCGAAGTTCTGAAACTCATCCACGTAGAGGTAGAAGTCCTTACGCTCCCGTTCGGGAACATCCACCCGGCCCATGGCCGTCAGGTACAGCTTGGTAACCATCATAGCCCCCAAGAGGCGCGAATTCTCCTCGCCGATTTTCCCCTTGGCCAGGTTGATGATGAAAATTTTTTGCTCATCCATGATCGCACGCATGTCCACGGCCGATGCCACCTGGCCGACCACGTTCCGAATCAACGGGTTGGAGGAAAACTGGCCGATCTTGTTCTGGATTGCGCCCACGGCTTCGCGCATGTACTGCTCGGGGTACTTGGCAAATTCATTCTCCCAGAAGCCGCGGATCACCGGATCGGAAAGCTGTGCGACGACTCGCTTCCGAAAATCCTTCTCGCCCAACATGCGGTTGATGCCGAGGAGCGTTGAGCCCGGTATTTCAAGGAGGGCCAAAATCGAGTTGGCCAGCAGGTACTCCATGCGCGCCGACCAGACCTCCGGACCGAATATTTTTTTGAATACGCCGAGAAGCCCCGAGGAGATCAGATGGCGCTGGTCTTCGCTCACCTGCTCCATGACGTTGAAGGCCACCGGGTATTCGGTATCCGCCGGGTTGAAATAGATGACGTCGTTGACCCTGGAGGAGGGCACGAAATCGAGCATCCGCTCGGCATATTCGCCGTGGGGATCCACCACGGCCACCCCGCGCCCGGCCCGGATGTCCTGGATGGTCATGTTTTCCAGGACCGTGGACTTGCCCATGCCCGTCTTCCCGATAATGTAGACGTGCTTGCGCCGATCCTCGCGTTTAATGCCGAAGCGCCTCCGTTGGCCGCGGAAATTGGTTTCGGCAAAGAGGGCGATGTCGTTTTGTTGCCGGGCTTCAGCCATTCTTGACAGATTCAAATACTACTAATATAATACAAACAAGCTCTCCACACCAAGTAATTTAAGTCCCGAAAGGAGGACGTAATGTGGATGATACGGAATGTCGGACTTCTCGTTGCGGCAATCGTCCTTGCGGGGTGCGGTCTCTTCCTCCCCCAGCTCCATATCATTTCCCTCCCCACAGCACTCCTCTTCTCCGGAAGTGGCGCTACAGTGGCAAGCTTCATGGCCTTCCCCCGACCGCTGCGCGTCGGCCTCCGATTCGTCGCGGCCCTCTTCTTCGCCGGAGCGCTAGCGCTAGGCAGCTGGCTCGACCTCTCCTTCTGGGACCTCGAGCGCGCCAACCCATCGCCCCACTACCTCGGCCCGCCGCGACAGTAACCACTCAACTACCGTAACCAGCCAATAGTTCCCTCCCCCTCTCCCGAGGACGCCCGCACGCGTCCTCTTTTTATTCCGGCACAACCAGTAAAACCCCGAAGTCCATCTTAACAATTTACTCACGATCGTGAAGAGATTGTTAAGATGAGTATCATCCCTATCCCTTTCCTACTCCTATCCCCTTACCCCTATCCCCTCACGTCATCCCACCGGCAGCGCCGAGGGCGGCTCGGATTTTTTGGCCTCAATCCGCGGCAGCAAGGGCGCCTTGGCGGCCATGGTCGGGTAGTGGTAGATGGTGGCCAACTCCTCACTATTGAGAATGATGCGCTTGGACTGCAGGGACCAGATGTCGGTGAAGGGCTTGCGGGCCCGGTAGTATTGGTAAAAAAGCTTTTGCTTGTAGAGCTTGCGCCGGCGCTTGGCGAACTTCGGCCACCACCACGGCGTCTTGGTGGCCATGGTCTTGCCGCTAAACTTGAAGGCGTTCAGGGTCTGGGTGTTGTAGGTTTTCAAGGCGCCGATAAACGAATTCAAGTGCGAGAGCACGAACCGGTCGCGCCGGGCCACGTAGCAAAAGCGGACCACGACCTCAAATCCCGGTTTCAGGATATTCTTCTCAATGGCCGCGACGATGTCGCGCGTGCCCGGCGACAGGTGCAGCATCATCGAGCTTCCGGCCGGCTCTTCCCTCTTCTTCTCGGCTCGCGGGGCGGCCTCAACCGGGCCGAGGCCAAAGAGCGGCCGGAGCGGCTCGCCCCAGCCCTTGTACACCGGCTCGAGCGGCTCAAGAAGGGAAGCGAGCGCGCCCTTGCGGACCGGCTCCTGCCTGCCGATGAGCTTGGCCACGAGCCGCTCGCCCTCCTCCCGCCAGGCCTGGGGACTGGGATCCTGGGCCGGCCGCAGCAGGAGGTGGTAGCCCATGTGCTCGCCCGGGCCGATCCGGCCGAGGAGCTCGAGCATGGAGGAAAGCGGATCAACCTTGATGTACTCCTCCTGGCCCGGGGTTAAGCTCAAGATGTCGCGGTAGGTGCGGATGGGGTAGGCATCCTCTTTGGCCAGCGCAAACTCGATGCCAAAGATATCCCACTCCTCATTGGGCAGGACCGCCGGGAGCTGGTCCAGGTAGTCGGCCACCTCGGCGATCTCGGCTTCCGGATATTGGGCGTAGATCTGGGCCTCGACCATGTTCCGGTAGAAGACCGGCAGCCGGATGTAAAAGCGCGTCTCCCCGCCCATGGAAGCCAGCTCAAAGACCAGGTAGTCGTGCTGCAGCCCCTCCCAGTACTTCTCCAGGGGATCAAACTCCCAGTACATGGTCTGGAGCGCTGAGAACACCTGCTCCATGGCCTCGGGGGTCTTGGAAATGTCACGGGGGATCTTGACCTCCAGCAGCGTCCAGCGAAGGTTTGCGAAGTAGCGCGACTTCAGGTAGTACTTCCAGAGCTGCCAGCCGGCATAGCCGAGGAGCGGCGGCGCCCACAGCCACCAGGTATTGGCCACGAGCGCCCAGGCGGTGAGGAACGGCTCCGAGAGTTTGGCGAAAAAAGCCATACCACCAGTATAATATGGAAAAACCCTAATCTCTAAACCCTAAATCCTAAACCGACCGCAGGTCGTCCGGAACGAAGTGAAGGAACCCGAGTTCCTTCGGCTGCGCCTCAGGATGACGCCTGATGGCGTCAGTTTAGAGTTTAGAAATTAGAGTTTAGGATTTTCACCCCGTTACAACCCGGACGCCCCTCCCTTCAGGGTGGGGAGGAAGAAAAGATCCGTGGAGCTCATTAGAGGGCCCGGCCTTTGGGCCGGGTTGTAACGGGGTTCACGCCAACGTGTATCCCTCCGGCGTCTTCTTAAAGAGGTCCTTATTTTGCAGATTCAAAAACACCGTGTTGGCCTTCACGAAGCGCTCCGCGAGCACCCGCTTGACGATCTCCTCTTTGGGCAGGGGGCGCTTGGAACCCTTCAGGAGCGAGGCGATCACCTCGGCCACCGTACCCGGGGTATAGCCCCATTCAGCGAGCGCATAGAGTCCCCGGCCGACGAGCACGAAGCGCGGGTCTTTGATGAGCTCGTTATGCACCGTCTGGGGGTGGGCGCGCCTGTCCGACCAGCCGAACTTGGCGATCGCGCCTGCCACATCACGGAAGTGCATCTGCTTGCCGGATTTGGCAAGCACCGCGTAGGCCTTATCCCGGACCCCGCGCGGCCGGATGGTCGGCCAGGACACGAGGCCGAATTCGCCGTAGGGATTC
>CAYJUW010000035.1:0-5506 GCA_964373495.1 uncultured Candidatus Saccharibacteria bacterium
GCGGTATTGGCGACGTGTCCACCCCTACAGAGATCCACGAAACAGTTTTGGATTTTGGATTTTGGATTTTGGATTTCAACTCCTGCAGGGCAGGTGTAGTATGCGGTGAGCTGTTTCTTTTCCTTCGCAAATTCTTTGATGAGGTCGAGTTTGAACGGCTGGCCTTTGAAAATCTTTTTCGCTTGGCTGGCCGTAACTTTTTTCCCCTTGAATTCGAGCTTTTGCGCAATGAGCTCGCGCATGGTTTGGGCAAGCGGCCCCAAATCGGCTTCGCTGATGGGTTTCGGCAGTTGGAAGTCGTAGTAGAACCCCGACTCAACAGTCGGCCCGATGCCGAGTTTGGCCGCGGGGAATTTTTTCAACACCGCCATGGCCAAGAGGTGCGCCAGCGAGTGGCGGATACTGTCGAGATGTGCGTCGGGGGTCTGTTTCATCAGATTGATCTTAAGGGTGAACGATCAAAACGTGCGATGGCGTCAAGGATGGGCTTTTGCGCGTTGCATATTTATGCCACCTCCACTACCTCATCGGCAAGGACCTTTGGCTCGTCGCGGTCGCGGGAGAGGCGGCCCTTCACCATCAGAATCTTATCGGGCTGCCATAGGGCCGCACTCTTCTCGAGCATCCTCGGGAATACGAGAATCTCTGTTTTGCCGGTGAGGTCTTCCAACCGGACGAAGAGCATCGGGGTGCCGGCTTTGGTCGAAATGCGCTTGACGCCGGCAACCAGCCCGCCAACCGAGACCACGCTGTCCTGCGCTCTTTCGGAGAGCGAGGAAACCGGCATCACTTTGCCATTGAATCGCTCGCGGTACTCCTCAAGCGGGTGTTCGGAGACGTAGAGGCCGAGGAGCTCCTTTTCCCAGGCCAGGCGCTCCCGCTTGTCGGCCGGCGGCGCCGGTTCGAGCCGGAGCGCGGAGGCGGCGATGTCCGGCGTTTCGGCAAAGAGCGATTCCTGACCCATGGCGGCCGAGCGCTGGATGTCGCGTGCGTAGTCAAGAATGCGCTCGAGGTTGGAAAGAATCTGGTTGCGTTCGCCGAGTTCATCGAGCGCCCCGCACTTGATGAGCGACTCGAGCGATTTCTTGTTGAGGTCTTTATGCTGGACGCGCTCGATGAAATCATCAATGGAGCGGAATGCTCCGCCCGATGCCCGCGCCGCCACGATGGCCTCGACAATATTTGAGCCGACGTTTTTCACCGAGCCGAGGCCGAAGCGGATTTCGCGGGGGCGGACCACGGTAAACGTGGCCTCGGAGCTCTGCACCGACGGCGGCAGGATGGCGATGCCGAGGGACCGGGCTTCGTCCACGAGGAATCCGACGCGTTCAATCTCATAGCCCTCGGCGGTCATGAGCGCGGCCATGAATTCGGCCGGCCAGTGGGCCTTCAGGTAGGCGGTCTGGTAGGCGATCAAGGCGTAGCAGGCGGCGTGCGAGCGGTTGAAACCGTAACGGGCAAAGGGCGGGAAGAGCTCCCAGATGGCGGCGGCGGTTTTCTCTGGGATGCCGTTCGTACGCATTCCGGCCATGAGCTTTCCCTTTTGCTCTTCGAGGAGCGATTTTATTTTCTTGCCGATGGCGCGGCGCATGGTGTCGGCCTCGGCGAGCGTGAATCCGGCGAGGTCGCGGGTGATCTGCATCATCTGCTCCTGGTAAACCCCAATGCCATAGGTGTTCGTGAGGATCGGCTCGAGCTTGGGGTGGAGGTAGCTGACCTTCTCCCGGCCGTGCTTGCGGGCGATGAAGGAAGGGATGAGCTCCATAGGCCCGGGCCGGTAGAGCGAAACCATGGCGATTAAATCTTCGAGCATCGTCGGTTTGAGTTCTTTGAGGTAGCGTTTCATGCCATCCGACTCGAATTGGAACACCGCGTTGGTCTTACCTTCCCGGAAGATACGGAACGTTTCGCGGTCGTCCAGCGGCAGGGTGTCGATAGCCACATCCGCACCGTGGTTCTGTTTGATGAGCCGGACCGTGTCCTCGATGATGGTCAGGTTGCGCAGTCCGAGGAAATCCATTTTCAGGAGCCCGAGGTCTTCAATGGCGTGCATTTCGTACTGCGTCACCACCACCTTTTCGTTCGCGGCGTTTCCACTATTCCCGATTCGCCCGCCGGAGCGGGTGGCCAGCTGCAACGGCACGAATTCAGCGAGCGCATCCGGCGCGATGACCACGCCGCAGGCGTGGGTGGAGGCGTGGCGGGCCACGCCTTCCAGCTTCATGGCGGCGTCAATCAGGCGCTTGGCATCGGTCCGCGATTGGTACAGCTCGCGAAACTCCGTCACGTGCTCAAGGCAGTGGGCCAGCCAGCCCTCTTTCATTCCCTGGGTCGGGTTGAAGGGGATCAGTTTGGCCACCTGGTCGCAGAAGGCATAGGGCATGCCCAGGGCCCGGCCGGTGTCGCGGATGGCCGCCCGCGCGGCCATGGTGCCGAAGGTGATAATCTGGGCCACGCGGTCCCGGCCGTACTTTTTAGCCACGTAGTCAATGACCTCGTCCCGGCGGCGATCGGAGAAATCGAGGTCAATGTCCGGCATGGCAATCCGCTCCGGATTCAAAAACCGCTCGAAGATGAGGGCGTACTGCAGCGGGTCCACGTTGGTGATCCCGAGGAGGTAGGAGACCATGGAACCGGCGGCGGATCCGCGGCCCGGACCGATGACGATGCCGTTTTGGCGCGCCCAGTTGACGAAGTCCTGCACGATGAGGAAGTACGGCGCAAAGCCGGTCTGGCGGATGACCTCGAGCTCGTAGCGCATGCGCTCCCGGACGCGTTCGGCCAGCGGTTCGCCGCCGGCTTGGGCATCCGCCCCGTAGCGCCGGGCCATGCCTTCGCGTGCGAGCGACTCGAGATAGCTCTCCGGCGTGTGGCCGGCCGGCACCGGGAAGCGGGGCAGGAGGATTTTCCCGAGCTGGATCTCGAGGTTGACGCGCTCGGCGATCTCCTGGGTATTGGCGATGGCCTCGGGGTGGTCGGAGAAGAATTCGGCCATCTCCTGGGTGGATTTCATGGAAAAATCATCGGCCTTCATGGTCAGCCGGTCCTCGTCCTCCAGGCGGTTGCCGGTTTGGATCGAGACCAGGATGTCCTGGGCCTCGCGGTCGTCCGTGCGCACGTAGTGGACGTCGTTCACGCCGACGGTCTTGGCCCCGGTTTTAGCCGCGAGCTCGATGAGCGCGCCGTTGACGATCTTCTGCTCCGGAATGTTGGGGTGCGCCCCGAGCTCGAGGTAGAAATTTTCAGGTCCGAACACGGTTTGGTACTCGCGGATGAGCGATTGGGCCCGTTCGGGCTTCCGCGCCAGGATGGCTTTCGATATTTCGCTGTTCAGGCAGCCGGAGAGCGCAATCAGGCCGGCCGCATGCTGCCGAAGGAGCTCCTTATCCACGCGGGGCTTGTAGTAGAAGCCCTCCAGGTGCGACCGGGTGGCGAGCTGGATTAAATTTTGGTAGCCCTGGCCGTTCTCGGCGAGGATGGTCAGGTGGTAGCGCTTGTCGTCAATACCCGGGCGCTTGTCGGCCATGCGCTCGTGCGCTACGTATACCTCGCAGCCCACGATGGGCTTGATCCCGGCCCTGCGGGTTTTCTGGTAGAATTCAATGGCCCCGTAGAGCACGCCGTGGTCGGTGAGCGCCAGCGCCTCCTGGCCGAGGTCTCCTGAGCGCTTGACCAGCTCATCCACTTTGGCCAGGCCATCGAGGAGGGAGTAGTGCGAGTGGACGTGTAAGTGGGTAAATTTCATTGCCGCAGCCCGTTAAGCGAGTTAAGTAAATTAAGCGAGTTGAGCAAGTTCAGTGCTGTCCAACCGTCATCCTGAGCGTAGCGAAGGATCCCGTCAGCTTAATTCACTTAATTTACGTAACTCGCTTAACCTGCCTTTGTAACGCTAGTATATCAGGGAACCGGCGGATGACGAAGCGCATTATAATCGGTATAGACGAAGTCGGCCGCGGGGCCCTGGCCGGCCCGGTGGTGCTGGCCGCGGTTTCCTGTAGCCGGCCCATTCGCTGGGCGCACCCCAAGCTCGGCCGCATCCGCGACTCGAAAAAACTTACCCCGAGGCGCCGGGAGGCATGGTGCGCGTATTTGCGTTCGCACCCGGCGATCCGCTTTCAGATTAGTCGCGTGTCTCCGGCGGTGATTGACCGGATTAATATTACTCGCGCGGCGAATCTTGCGGCGCTGCGGCTCTATTACCGTTTCGTCGGAGGTTCCCAGCTCCTTTCCGTCATTGCGAGGAGTCCCGCTCGAAGCGGGACGACGAAGCAATCCCGAGACAAGCACGCGGCGAGATTGCTTCGCTCCGCTCGCAATGACGCGGCGGAAGGTCAGCGTTTCCTCGCGCTCCTTGATGGCGGTCTTCGCCTTCCGTTGCATATCCATCACCGGGCGATCACGAAAGGCGACGAGCGCATACCGCTCATCGCCGCGGCCTCCATCATTGCCAAGGTCTGGCGCGACCGGCTCATGGTGCGTATGGCCGCCGCATTCCCGCGCTACGGCTTTGAGCTCCACAAGGGCTACGGCACCCGGGCCCACCGGCGAACTCTCCGGCGGCATGGGCCCTCGCCGATCCACAGAAACACGTTTCTAGGGTAGAATGTGAATAGAATCATGGATCAAGAATCATGGATACGAGCTTTTACTTCTTGCTTCTTGATTCATAATTCATGATTCCCCTCGTTGGCCACCAGCGACAAATCCGCTACCTCGGGCGTGTCCTTACGCGGGGCACCTTTGCCCATGCCTATCTCTTCCACGGGCCGGAGGGGGTGGGCAAGCGGAGCGTGGCCGTGGCTTGCGCGGCGCGGTTGTTTTGCACCGCCGTCCAGCGCCACACCCAGCTCGGAAGCTGCGGCCTGTGCGAGGATTGCGAATTAGTTTCAAAATCTCTCCACCCTGATCTCATCACCCTCTCGTTTGACCAGCCCCTCGTGGCGGGCAAGAATGAGCGCGAAGTCGGCATTGAGAACATCCACGAGCTCCAGCGGCGGCTTTCGCTTTCCGCGTGGCGCGGCGGCCGGAAAGTGGTCATCATTGACCAGGCCGAGGCCTTGAGCCGCGACGCGCAGTCCTCGCTCTTAAAGACGCTCGAGGAGCCGGACGAGAAGACGGTGTTCTTTCTCATCGCCCGTTCGCCGGATGCGCTCCTGGCCACGGTGCGCTCGCGCGCTCTGGCCATGCATTTCGCGATTTTGAGCGATGCCGAGCTCGCGCTACTGGCCGCGACGGTTCCGGCTCTAGAGCGCCCCGAGCTCCTCTCGTTGGCCGAGGGGCGGCCGGGGATGCTCATCCGGCTTATTCAGGAGCGCGCATTCTTGGAGGAGCGGCGGGCCGCGGCCAAACGCCGAGACCGGTCAAGCGAAATGGACCTCGCCCGGCAGTTTGCCTTTGCCGAGGAGAACGCCCGCGATCCGGGCGTCATGGAATCCTTGCTTACCCATCTTATCGCCGTAGTCCGCCGCGATCTCCACGCCGCCATCGGCGAAGCGCCTTCGCCCGC
>CAYJUW010000035.1:5606-7556 GCA_964373495.1 uncultured Candidatus Saccharibacteria bacterium
CGCCCGCGGCAGTGAGCCAGGAGCATACCGCGCGCCGGGCCGAAGCGCTGGCCGTGCTCCTCGAACGGCTGCGCATCCTCGAGACGACCGCCGCCAACCGCCGGCTAGTCGCCGACAGCGTCTTCTTTGAACTCTCGTCATTTGGGATAGAGCCCCGTCCTGGGAGCTCTACGCTCTCCTACGGGGCGGAGCATCCATGAGCGCGAAAGCCACTCTCATCGTCTTTGCGGTTATCTTTGCCCTCGGCCTATTCCTGATCGTGATCCTGCCCTTCCTCCTCGGCGCCGGCCCGATCCCCCAGGCCGCGCCGCCGCCTCCGCCGGCCCCGATGCCATCGGAGCCGGCCGGCCAGTTCCCGGCGTCCCGGCCGGCGCCGGCGCAGGGCCTGTTCCGTTCCGATGACGGCGGCAAAACCTGGCAGTCGGCATCAGCCGCCGACGGCGGCGCGGTCTTGCCCGCTGTGCCCATCAATCGGCTGGCGGCCGATCCGGCCGATGCGGCCACGCTGTTCCTGGCCACTGATGGCGGAGGGCTCTTCATCAGCCGGGACCGCGGCGCGACCTGGCATGCGGCGCGTGATGAGGCCGGGGTGCTGGATGCGCGTTCAAACGTGCTGGCCGTCGCGCCGAACCCGGCGCGGCGCGAGGAGTGGTATGTGGCCGTGTTCCAGAAAAACCGCGGCCGCGTCCTCCGGACCCAAGATGGCGGCAAGACCTTCCGGGAAGTGTACGTCACCTCGCTTGACCGCTTCGGCGTGTTCGATGCGTACTTCGATGGGCCGCGCGGCGCGGTGCTGATCGCCACCGGCCAGGGCGGGCTCCTGGAGACCGCCAACCAGGGCCGGACGTGGCGCGTTATCCGGTGGTTTGCCGACGGTCTGGTCCGGTTGCTCGTGCATCCGGCGCGGCCCGCGGTGCGCTTTGCGGCCACCTCGCGGGGCAATCTCTTCCGGACCGTGGACTACGGCGTAAGCTGGGCCGATGTCAGCGCCGGGTATCGTTCTTTTTCCGGAGCCACGCAAAACCAGCGCTGGTTCATGGATCAGGCCGGCACGCTCTACCTCGGCTCCTCGCACGGCCTTCTCCGCTCGCGGGATAACGGCCTGACCTTTTCAAACCCGCCGCTCATCATCCCGCCCAATGCCCTGCCGATCCTCGCCGTGGCCGTGGATCCGCGGAATCGCGAGCACATAGCCGTCTCCGCGGCGAACCAAATCTATGTCAGCCGCGATGACGGAGCCACATGGGCCATAGTACCCTCGCCCTCCGAAAAGCGCATCACGCACCTCTTGATTGACGCCGAGCGGCCGGAGACGATCTATGCCGTGGCGCAACCGTAAAGCTCGTTAAGCGAGTTAAGTAAATTAAGTGAATTAAGCTATCCGTGCTTAACTTGCTTAACTCGCTTAATTCACTTAATCAGCTTTCCCGCTATGGATGATCTCCGCCCCAAGCTAGAAAAAGTCTTCTCGGATTTACGATCCGATGCTTCTTCCCTCCGTACCGGACGCGCTACGCCGGCGCTGGTGGAGGATCTGGAGATCGAGGCCTACGGCAGCCGTCAGCCCCTAAAGACCCTGGCGGCGATCTCAACGCCCGATCCGCGCTCATTGCTGATCCAGCCCTGGGACAAGGGGCTGTTGCCCGCGATTGAGAAGGCCATTCAGACCTCGCCCCTCGGCCTCGCCCCCATCGCGGATAAAGATGCCATCCGGCTCTCCATACCAACGTTGACCGAGGAGCGCAAGCGCGATCTCGTGAAGCTTCTCAAGGGGAAGCTCGAATCCGCCCGTATTCAGATACGCCGCCTTCGCGACGAGGCCATGAAAGCCATCGAGGCCGAGGAGAAAGCCAAGGCCATCTCCGAGGACGAGGAGTTTCGCCGGAAGCAAGAAATTGAGAAGGTGGTAGGGGAGTATAACAGGAAGATCGAGGAGCTCGGAGGAGCCAA
>CAYJUW010000036.1:0-7379 GCA_964373495.1 uncultured Candidatus Saccharibacteria bacterium
ATTCGGTCCTGAGCTCTCGGCGATTTTGGATTTTGTGGCCAAGCTCGAGGAGGTGGATACCTCCGGGGTGGGGCCGTTTACCGGCGGCACGGAGCTTGAAAACGTGATGCGCGAAGACGTCGTGCGGGAAGCCGGGAGCTGGAAGCCGGGAGCGGACCTCGTCGAGGCCGCGCCGAGGAAGCGAGAAGGGTACGTGGAGGTGAAAGCGGTGTTTGAGCGGGAATGAGGTAGAGCCGGAGTATCAAAACCACAAAGACAAGATCAAGAGTTAATTTTCAATTATCAATTTTTAATTCCCAGTCAATTATCAATGGTTCAATTTTCAATTGAAAATTGGGCATTGAAAATTGAAAATTTTATCCTGTTATCCTGTGATTCGGATCATGAGCGATATAACCTCTAAGCCGATGAGGGAATTATATTCCGGTTTAAGGAAGCGGGACTTTTCCTGTGAAGAGCTCACGCGCTCTTATCTCGACGTCATACACCGACAGAATTCCAAGCTCAATGCCTACCTTACGGTGTATGCCGAAGATGCGATTTTACAGGCGCAGGCAACGGATAAGAAACTTGCTGATGGCTTGGCCGATTCGCCTTTGGCCGGCATGCCCATTGCGGTGAAAGACAACATACTCATCGAAGGCCGCCGCGCCACGGCTGGTTCGAAAATCCTTGAGAACTACGTGGCATCGTACGATGCCACGGCGATCGCCAAACTCCGGGAAGCCGGCGCGGTGTTTTTGGGCAAGACCAACCTGGATGAATTCGCCATGGGTTCCTCGACCGAGCACTCGGCCTATGGGCCGACAAAAAATCCCCACGATCCGGCGCGGGTTCCGGGCGGATCATCCGGCGGATCGGCCGCGGCCGTGGCCGGCGGGATGTGCGCCGTAGCGCTCGGCTCGGATACCGGCGGCTCCATCCGCCAGCCGGCATCGTTTTGCGGCGTGGTTGGTCTGAAACCGACGTACGGCGCAGTTTCGCGCTCCGGACTTATTGCCATGGCTTCTTCCCTCGACCAGATCGGGCCTATAACGAAAAGCGTCGAGGATGCGCGGATTATGTTGGAAGCAATCCGCGGGAGGGATCCGTTGGATTCCACGACGGTTGAATTCAAGAATCAAGAATCAAGAATCAAGAATCATGGATTGCGAGTCGGCGTGCCGAAAGAGTACTTCGGCGAGGGTCTTGATCCGGATGTCGAAAAAGTCATCCGGGCGGCGATCAAGAAGTGCAAAGACATCGGCGTGAAGATCGAAGAGATCTCACTGCCGCATTCGGACTACGCCCTTGCGGCATACTACACGGTCATGTGTGCCGAGGTCTCGGCCAACCTGGCGCGCTTTGACGGCATCCGCTACGGCCACGCCGCCCGCGGAGCCGAGAATCTCCTCGCGGTCTACGAGAAGTCACGCGCCGAAGGATTCGGATCCGAGACGAAGCGCCGCATCATGCTCGGCACCTACACGCTTTCGGCCGGGTACTACGAGGCCTACTACCTCAAAGCCCAGAAAGTGCGCCGGTTGATCCGGCAAGATTTCGAACAGGCCTTCGGCGGGGTAGATTTCATCCTGGGACCCACGGCACCCACGCCGGCGTTCAAATTCGGCGAAAAAGCCGAAGACCCCCTGCAGATGTATCTGGCCGACATCTACACCGTGGCCGTGAACCTGGCCGGCCTCCCGGCGATCTCCATCCCCGCCGGGTGGGTCAAGCCCGAAGGATCCAAGTTACCCGTGGGTCTACAGATTATTGGAAAGTGGTTCGAAGAGGATGCGCTGCTGGACTTTGCCGGGCAACTTGAGACCGCGCTAGCGGTAAATGCAAAAATCAAAGATTAAAAATCAAAATGACAAATCAAAATCAAAAAAGGCCGACCGGGTTGGCTTCCAAAATTTTGCATTTTGAATTTTGAATTTTGCATTCTGGGCTATGACTCCTGACCAAATCAACCAGTTCTTCTCCTTCCTCTATGAGGGCCGTATCGGCGCGGTTACCCCGTGGCTGCGCCTGATCGCCGGCATCCTGACCTCGGCCTTCGCCGCGGCCATCGTGGTCATCACCATCAAGTACCGGCAGCTCTTGACCAAGCCGGCGCCGGGCGCTCCGGCTGAGCCGGCGGTTCCGAAAGAAGAGATGGCCCGGCCGTGGCGCGAGGTGCGGCAAAAGATCAATTCGTCCAACGCCTCGGATTGGAATCTCGCCGTGATTCAGGCCGATGCCATCCTCGATGAGGTACTGCAGGGCATGGGGCTCGGAGGCGCGACCATGGGCGAGCGCCTGAAGCAGCTGGATCGTTCCAAGCTCGCCTCGCTCGACGGCGCCTGGGAGGCGCATAAGCTCCGGAACCGCATTGCCCATGAGAGCGAGCGCGCCCTTGCCTACGCGGAGGCGCGCCGGGCGGTGATGCTCTACGGGGAGGCCTTAAAGGAGCTCGGGTATCTGCAGGAATAGCCGATAGCGTATTAGGGTCTAGGGGATAGAGTGGTATTTCGCGAAGGGGCCGAAAGCCAAAGCCATCCCACGAGTGGGATGGCTTTGGCTTCATTCTTCCCTACCCGCTATACGCCATTCCCCCGCTACTCGGCGGCGGCCATGGCCGGCATCTTCTCGACGCCCCGCCGGTGGTTGGCGCCTTTTGCGGCCTCGGCTGCTGGGGCGCGGCGGATGATATCATCAATGATGCCGTACTTCTTGGCTCCCTCCGCATTCATATAGAAGTTGCGGTCGGTGTCCTCCTCGATCTTGGCCAAGGGCTGGCCGGTGTGTTTAGCTAAAATTTCGTTCAGGCGTTGTTTGACGCGCAGGATTCGCTCGGCCTCGATTTTGATCTCGATGGCCTGCCCCTCGGTGCCGCCCATGACCTGGTGGATGAGTATTTCGGCATTGGGCAGGGTAAAGCGCTTGCCCTTGGCGCCGGCGGCCAGCAGAATTGCGGCAAATGAGGCAGCCAGACCCACGCAGATGGTCGAGACATCCGGTTTCACGTACTGCATGGCATCATAGACGGCCAAACCCGCTGATACCGACCCGCCCGGCGAGTTGATGTAGAGCTTGATGTCCGACTTGGAATCCTGGGATTCAAGAAAGAGGAGCTGGGCGATGACCACGTTGGCCACCGGGTCCACGATCGGCCCGCCCAAAAACACGATCCGATCTTTTAACAGGCGGGAATAGATATCATAGGCCCGCTCCCCGAGCTGGGTTTTTTCTATTACGGTCGGGATTAGTATTTGGTTCTGTACTTCCTGCATAGGTTCATTATCCATCGAATGTTGGATGTAACGCGGATCAATCGCTGAATGGTACGCCGATGCATCGCTGAGCAGCGTCATTTCAGCGTCCCTATCAGCGCCTGATCGGCGGAGCATCCTTCAACGGATTTTCCTTATTTACGATCTTCAACCAAACTTTCTAGGAACTGGAACACTTTCTCATTGCGGACGATACCGACATGGTATCCGGAAAACGCCTCGCGGTCAAGGGACCCGAGTTTCTCTGCGGAAAGCCCCTGCCGCTCCGCCGTGCGATTCACGAGTTCCCGTACCTCCTCATTGCTTGGCTGGAGCTGCTCGCGCCGCGCGATCTCCCGCAGGACAAGGGCGATCTTCACCCGGCGCTCGGCATCCGGCCGCCACTCCCGCATGAGATCGGCCTCGCCCTTTTTGATGTGGGCGAGGTAGTCCTCAAACTTCAGGCCCATGTCTTCAATGGAACGCCGGAGCTCGGAAACCATGCGCTCGAGCTCGTGTATGATGAGCGGCTCCGGGATTTCGGCTCGGCTCTCCCGGGCAATGGCTTCGATCATGGCCATGCGTACCCGTTCCCGCTCCCCGGTCGCTTTTTCCGTGATCAGGCCCCGGCGGATGCTTTCTTCTACGGCGGCGGTGCCCGAGAATTCTCCGAGCGAGCGCGCAAATTCGTCGTTCCATTCCGGGACGGTTCGTTCCTGGACGAGCTTCATCGCGGCGGTTATGGTCAGCGATTTGCCGGCAATGGATTTGCGGTAATAGTCAAGAGGGATGGCGAGGGTGAACGTTTTTTCCTCGCCGGCTTTCATGCCCCGGAGCTGGTCCTCAAAACCGGGCAGGAGCTTGCCCTGGCCGAGGATGACCGGGTGGTTTTCCGATGCGCCGCCCTGGAGCGTTACGCCATCCTGGCTGGTCTTAAAATCAATCTCCACCCGGTCCCCGATTAGGGCGCCCCGGTTGACCGTAACCAGCTTGGCCCGCGACTCGCGCAGCCACCCGAGGGCGTCGGCCACTTCCTGCTCCGTAGTTTCCGGGACCTTCTTGGTTGCTCGGACGCGCTTTGCAATGGCCTGGTAGTCCGGGAGTTCGATCGCCGGCAGGAGCGAGAGCGTGATTTTGAACTCGAGCTCATCCCCGGGCGCTAACTTCGTGATTGCCACCTGCGGCTCGCCCACGGGCTCGAACGACTGTCCCTTATACTCCTGCTCTTTGACTTCGGTTACGAGTTTCTCGAAATGGTCGGCAATGTAGCGCCGCGCCGCCTCCTCGAGGATTTTAAACTCTCCCACCTTTTGCTTCACCACCTCATAGGGCGCTTTGCCCCTACGGAAGCCCTCGATGTCGGTTTCGGCTGAAATTGCCGCCGCGGCCTTGGGCAGGAACGGCTCAAGCTCTAGGTAGGGGGTGCGGACTCTGATCGCGAGTTGCGTGGCGTTGATTTTTTCGGTGGCGGAGGTCATCTTGACTTTTCGCCAGACTGGAGGCTGATTATTTCAGCCAAAAACAATAAAAAGGGGAGGTCGGTTATGACTTGCGAGCACTGTGGTAGTGCAATGAGGCTGGGGACGCAGAAGTACTTCGTTTTCGAAGCTGGAGAAGCGGACGATTTTCTTTCAAAGAAGCCGCCGACCAGTCAGCCCATTACCGTGAAGAACGTGCCGGCTTGGTTCTGTAGATGCTACGACGAGCCGGTGGTGCAATCAGCCGTACGCGTCAGGGCAATGACCATCATGAACGATGTCTCGCCGGTCGGTATGCCGCAGGTATGGCTGTACGATTACCAGAAACAGGTTCCGTAGAAACTGTTCCTTTGAAGCGCGGCGATCACCCGGTCGCAGCGCTTTTCTTTCAGAGCAACCGCGCCAGCAAGAGCGCCACGATATTCACAATCTTAATCACCCCGCACCAATTCCGAATAGGCAATTCGGTTGGCGGAGACAAACTTGCGGTATCGCCTTCGGCTCGCTACACGACATACTGGGCGCTGTTTTCAGAATTGGTACGGGGCAAGTCGGATTGAGCGCCGGCCCTTCTTTCTATTGAAATCTATTGAAGTCCGACTTCAATAGATTCACGGCTTCAATAGATTCAGAGCAGGCGCGCGATTAGTAACGCCACAATATTTATAATTTTAATCATGGGGTTGATCGCGGGTCCAGCCGTATCCTTATAGGGGTCGCCCACGGTATCCCCGGTCACCGCGGCTTGGTGGGCCGGGGATTTTTTGCCGCCGTAGTGGCCCTCCTCAATGTATTTCTTGGCGTTGTCCCAGGCCGCACCGCCGCTGGTCATGGAGATGGCCACGAAAAGGCCGGTGACGATCGAGCCAATGAGCACCCCGCCCAAGGCCACCGCGCCGTTCGAGCCGAGGATGAGCACGACGAGGATCGGCACCGCCACCGGGATCAGGGCCGGGACGATCATCTGGCGGAGGGCGGCCTTGGTCACGATGTCCACGGCCTGGCCGTAGTCGGGTTTGGCCGTTCCGGCCATGATGCCCGGAATTTCGCGGAACTGACGGCGGACCTCCTCAACCACGCCGGCCGCGGCCTTGCCCACGGCGCGCATGGCCAGGGAACCGAAGAGGTAGGGGCACATGGCCCCGATGAAGAGGCCGAGGATGATATAGGGGTCGGAGAGATCAAAGAAGAGGGATTTGCCCGAGGCGCGCAGTTCCTCGGTGTAGGCGGCAAAGAGGACGAGCGCGGCCAGGCCGGCCGAGGCAATGGCATAGCCCTTGGTCACGGCCTTGGTGGTGTTGCCCACGGCATCCAGGGGATCGGTCACGGCGCGCACTTCCTCGGGCAGGCCGGCCATCTCGGCAATGCCCCCGGCGTTATCGGTGATCGGGCCGAAGGCGTCAATGGCCACGATGATCGCGCTCATGGAGAGCATGCTCATGGCGGCGATGGCCACGCCGAAGAGACCGGCGAAGAGGTAGGCCCCGAGCGCCCCGAAGGCGATGACCAAGACCGGGAAGACCGTGGCTTCAAGCGAGAAGGCCAAGCCCATGATGATGTTCGTGCCGTGCCCGGAGGTGGCGGCTCGGGCGATCTCCTGCACCGGCCGGAATTTCTTTGAGGTGTAGTATTCCGTCGTTGCAACCATAAGAGCCGTGACCGCAAGGCCAATGATGGCGGCGCCAAAGTGCCGGGCGGTGAACTCGCTTCCCGGCAGGAAGATGAGCCCGGCAAAGCCGATCGCGGCCAGGAGCGAACTCGCACCCAGACCGCGGTAGAGGGCGGCCATGATATTTACCCCCTGAGCGGTCCGATGCGCCGGAGGCGCATCGGCGGTCCAGACGTCAGGTCGGGACTTACCGCTAACGGGGTGAAGGCGAACGAAGAAACTTCCCGCAATCGAGGCAAGCACGGCAATGCCGCCCATGAGCAGCGGCACGGTGACGAGCGAGGAGGTGGCGCCGGAGTCGAGAGAGGCCAGGAGCATGGCGGCGATGGCCGTCACCGCGTAGGTCTCAAAGAGGTCGGCGGCCATGCCGGCGCAGTCGCCCACGTTGTCGCCGACATTGTCGGCAATTACCGCCGGATTTCGCGGGTCGTCCTCGGGAATGCCGGCCTCCACCTTGCCGACGAGGTCCGCGCCCACATCCGCCCCCTTGGTGAAAATGCCGCCGCCTAAGCGGCCGAAGACCGAGATGAGCGATCCGCCAAAGGCGAGCCCGAGGAGCGCTCGGAGGTCATTCAAGAGCCAGTAAAGCGCAGTCACCGCCAAGAGCGCTAGTCCAGCCACGAGGAATCCAGTCACCGCGCCGCCGGAGAACGCCACATGGAAGGCGCGGGCGAGGCCGGATTTGGCGGCTTCAGCAGTGCGGACATTGGCTTCCACCGCGGTCATCATGCCGAGGTAGCCGGCCAGCGCCGAGGCCGAGGCGCCCACAATGAAGCCCGCGCTCGTTTTAAAATCAAGGAGGATCCAGATGACCAGGGCCATGCCCAGGGCCACAAAGAGCACGCTCGTATTTTGGCGTTTGAGGTAGGCGCGCGAGCCGGCTTTGATGGCATCGGCAATCTCGACCATGGCGCCCGAGCCCTTGGGCAGGGCGAGGGTACGCGCCCGGAACCAGAGGGCGTAGCCGATCGAGGCGAGGGCGACGAGGAGGGCGAAGAT
>CAYJUW010000037.1:0-7253 GCA_964373495.1 uncultured Candidatus Saccharibacteria bacterium
CGCCGAGCGCATACGTTCGTTATGTGCTCGGGCACAGAATTCGGCTTACAGGAACAGGGAACAACGATACAAAACGCCCGCCTTGCGGGCGTTTTGTAATTCCCCGCGGCATCAAAACGCGACGATCGTCGTGAAATGATGCCTTGCCCATCGGCATTCTTGTCTGTGCCTTTGCTCCCTAGAGAAGCGTCCCCTGCTCCCGATCGAGCGCCTCGTTCACCAGGCGGTCGGCCTCGCGGTTTTGCCCGCGGGGCACGTGGCGGAAGGCGAGACGCCCGAAATCGAGCCGGGTATTCCAGATCTTCATGAAAAACGGCCAAAGCCGCTCCTCTTCGATTTTGTATTGCCCGTTGAGCTGGCGGCAGACAAGCTCGGAATCCATCCGCACCTCGACCGCCAGGGTTTTAATCTTTTCTTTTCCGAATAACGCCCGGGTCTTTTGGAGGGCAAAGAGCACGGCTTCATACTCGGCCTCGTTATTGGTCCTCGCGCCGATCGTTTTGCCGTAGCGCTTGCTCGTTCGGCCGGCCGCATCGGCGAACACCACGCCGATCGCCGCCGGCCCCGGGTTGCCCCGCGAACCGCCGTCGGTGTAGATAATCAGCTTCTCCGTCCCTCCTCTCATAGCTAAAAACTAAATCCCCTACGGATACTCAGCAGATTGAATTCAAAATGCAAAATGCAAAGTTCAAAATCACAATTGAAAATTCAAAATTACCTCTTGCCCTTAAGGCGCAGGATTGCTGCAGCGAACATATTTGCTAATTCATTCAGTTCTGCGAGTAAATACTCGCACTCTACCGTATCGCCATTGCCGGTATCCCGGAGGAGCATCAGCCACACTCTCGCTTCGTTGGCTGATTTCAACGAATACTGGAAGAAATTTGTGAATTCCTTTTTCGAACTAGAGGCGCGGGCTTCAATATAATTCGCTAACATACTGGTTCCGCTGCGAAGGAGTTGCGGGATGATGACTGCCGTAACCTGATTCCTCGGCAGAGTTCCCACGAACTTTATCAAACGCAATACAAATCGATAGAGGCGATCTTTGAAGTCCCTTTTGAATTTTTCATTGTCATTTTGCATTTTGCACTTTGAACTTTGAACTTTTTTTGAGCGCTTCCAGCCCGGGCAGTTTCTCGCCGGCCAAGTAGGCCAGCATGGCCCCGCCGCCCGTAGACACATGCTTGAACTTTTTCAAGAGGCCCAGCCGGTGGAGAAATGCCGCCGTATCGCCCCCGCCGACGAGGACCCGCGCTCGGCCTTGGGCCAACACCCGGGCGACTGCCGCCGTCCCCCGCCGGTATTGTTTCACCTCCACGAGCCCGAGCGGGCCGTTCCAGATTACGGTACGCGCCTCGCGGAGCGTACGGCAAAACATCCGCTGCGTTTCCCGGCCGATATCGTATATGGCATCGCGCGTACCAAGCCGGTTGAGGGCAACCGTTCGCGCCCGTTCGCCCCGCCGCCCGCCCACGACCGCATCGATCGGCAGGATGAGTCGAGACGACCTGGCCAGGACGCCGATGCCGGGTATCCGTCCCTCGGCCGGCATGCGTTCGACGCGCCCGCCCTTGGCCGCGAGGAGGGCGTTGGCCACCGCGCCGCCGACGAGAATATGCTCGGCACTACGGTTGAACCGCCGGAGGAGCGGGATCTTCGTAGTAAGCTTTGCGCCGCCAATGACTCCCACCAGCGGCCGTTTCGGCGTACGAAGGAACCCATCGAGCATCTTGAGCTCGGCGGCCATAAGGGGCCCGGCAAAAGACGGGAGCATTCGGGGAATGCCGACCATCGAGGCGTAGGGCCGGTGGGACTCTCCGAAGGCGTCATTGACATACGCCTCGCCCAGGCGGGCCAGCGCCCGGCCAAAGGCGCGGGCGTTCGCTCGCTCTCCACGCCAGAAGCGGAGGTTCTCGACCAGCAGGACCGCGCCCGGCTTCGCGCGGCGGATAGCCAGGGCCGCGGCGCGGGTGAAGGGATCGCGAAGAAACGTGACCGCACCCCCCAGCAGCTTTGCCAGACGCGGCGCAACCGGCGCTAAGGATTGGCGCGGAGCCGAGTGATGGGAGAGGAGGATAGAGACGTTCCCCTCTCGGCGGAGCGCTTGGATGGTCGGGAGCACCCGGATGAGATCAAAATCGTCACGGACCGTCGCGCCCGCGATCGGCACGTTGAAATCCACGCGCAGAAGCACGCGCTGTCCCCGGATCCGGGCTTTGGCGAGGTAGCGGAGCATCACTTACCAGCATACCCGGTAGTAGAACTTCGAACAACGCGCTATCTTATCTCCACTAACTCACGCCTGCCACGCTCCGAGTGAACTGCAGCTTCCCCGCCGAGCGTCTGGAGCGGCCCTATGCCGTAGCCCTGCGCCGTCCCGCGGCAGTGGCTCACCGAGGAAAAACGCTGATCAGCACAATGCCGCTCCTGTTTGAAGTTTCACTACCGGACATACGAGATAGGCGCTATACTGTCATCAAGGGCATGAAGCAAGAATCATGAAGCAGGAAGCATGATGCCGTTCCTCCTTGATTCCTGATTCCTGATTCAAAACCCTACGCTACCCTAAAACCACCGGGCGATCCACATCCAATGGAAATAGTAGAGAGCGGTCGGCGGAACATCGTCATCCTGGGTGCCGGATTCGGAGGGATCACGGCGCTCATTACGTTATACCGCGCACTCAGGCGCCGGCATCTTCTCGGCGCCTACCAGATCGTCCTCATCAACCGCGCCTCTCACCACCTCTACACCCCCGCGCTCTACGAGATAGCCGCCATCCCCAAGGGCGAGGCCGGTCCAACCGGCCTGAAGGCGTCGGTGTGCATCCCCATTGAGGACATTGTCGAGCCGCTCGGGGGCGTACGCTTCATCGGCGAAGAGGTCGCCGGACTCAACCCCGAGGCGCACACGATCACCTTTTCCAGCGGCGGCATGATGAACTTCGAGTACGCCCTGATCGCGCTCGGGGCCGAGACGAATTTCTTCGACATCCCCGGTCTGGCCGAACACGCCTTCGGGCTGAAAACCTTCAACGATGCGCTCGTGCTCCGAAACCGAATCGAGGAACTGGCCCGACGGCAGGGCGATCTCAACATCATCGTCGCCGGGGGCGGGGCCACCGGCGTGGAATTCTCGGCCGAGCTCGTGAACTTCCTCTCTCACCTCACGCGGCGCGCCGCGGGCGGACAGTGCCGGGAGGAGATCACCCTCGTGGAAGCGGCCCCCGAGATCCTCCCCGGGTTTGCCGCCTCGATCGTCCGCCGGGCGCGGCGGCGCCTCGAGAAGCTCGGCATTCGGATCATGAGCCGGGCCGACCTCAGCCGCGTTTCGGCCGCGGCCGTGATCCTCCGGGACGGCCGCTCGCTCCCCTACGATCTCCTCGTGTGGGCCGGCGGCGTGCGCCCGGCAGCTGCCCTACGGAATTTCGGTCTCGCGCTCGACCGGCGGGGCGGCCTTATCGTGAACAAGTTCCTCGAGGCGCTGGCGGAGACGGGAACTCTCGCACCGCGGATAACGTTCGCGTCCGGGCGGATCTACGCCATCGGCGACAACGCGAGCTTCGCAAACCCCCGGAGCGGTGGCCCCTTGCCGGGGAACGTGCCGGTAGCCGAGGCCCAAGCCCGGGTCGCGGCCGGAAACATCGTGGCCGCCATCAGCGGAAAACCACCGCGATCCTTCCGGCCGCTCCGGCGCTATCCCTACATCCTCGCCGTCGGCGGCAAATACGCGCTCTCCGATCTCCTCGTCCTCCGGTTCTCCGGGTTGGCCGGCTGGGTGGTGAAGCAGGTCGTCGAGCTCCGCTACCTGGCCTTCATCCTGCCGTGGAGAAAAGCCCTCCGGATGTGGGGGCGGGCGATGTACATGACAACGAAAAACGATTAGTACCGAAATTCCAAATTACAAATCACAAACAAATCCCGAATTCGAAATCCTAAATTCTAAACGCTTGGAATTTATCTTGTTCTCCTGGCAGCGCGGGAAACGGAGCGCACGATCTCGACAAACTCTTTGGGATTGAGGCTGGCCCCGCCCACCAGGAGCCCCTCCATGCCCCGGATGTCCCGGCTGATGAATTGGGCGCCGTTTTTGGCGTTGACTGAACCGCCGTAGATGACCCGGATGGTATCAGCGGTGCGGCGCGGGAGCATCTTCATGATGAGCTTTCTAATATACAGGGCGCGGCGGGTGGCATTGTCCGGCGTATCCGGCCGTGACCCGGGCCGCGTCGAAATCGCCCACACCGGCTCGTAGGCGACCACCGCACCGGCGAGTTTTGGGGAGGCAATGCCCAAGAGCGCCTGAGAAAGCTGGCGGGCGAGTTCCTGCGGCACGACCTCGTTCGATTCTAGCGCTTCCTCGCCGATGGCCACCACGGGCACGAGGCCGGCTTTCAGCACCGCGCGCACTTTGCGGTTGATGGCCTCATCGCCTTCACCGAATATCCGCCGCCGCTCCGAGTGCCCGATGATGACGTAGGAGACGCCGAGATCGCGGAGCATCGGGGCCGAGACCTCGCCGGTGTAGGCCCCGCGCTCCTCCCAGAACACGTCCTGCGCGGCGAGCTTGACCTTCCGGCCGGGACGCAGGAGCGGCAAGTACGGGAACGGCGGGGCAACGGCCACCTCGACCCCGCGGGCTCTCGCCAGGCCGCGGCCGATGCGCCCAAACAGCCCCCGAGCCGCAGCCGCGGAAACAGGATTCACTTTCCAGTTGGCAATTATCAAGGGCTTCGCCATGGAATTTTCAATTTTCAATGACCAATTTTCAATTAATGCCCCAATTTACCAATTTCCAAAACGAACGCCAATTGAAAATTTGAACATTGATAGTTGATTGATAATTGAAAATTGATAATTATTCATACCTAAGCCTTAATCCTTCTAAGAAATGTTGCGGCCGTTTCGGGGGCGATAGTCGAGATTTCAATGCCGGTGCCGATCTCGAAGCCGGCCCAGACGGCCGTCTTGGGGATGATTTCGATGTGCCAGTGGTAGTAGCGGGCCGCGCCGACGGCGGCAGTCGGCGTGGTGTGGATGAAGAAGTTGTAAGCCGGGCGCTTCAGCCCCCGGCTCAGTTTGGCGAGCACCGCGACCAGGGCATCAGCCAGCGAGCCAATGGCCTCATCAGCGATGGTCCCGAAATCCGGTTCGTGCCGGAGCGGAAAAATTCTAACCTCGAAGGCCGAGCGGGAGACGTAGGGCGAGAAGGCCACGAAATCCCGGTTGCGGTGGATAATCCGCCGGCCGTCTTCCGTTTCATAACGGATCATCCGGCAATGGACACAGGCGCGGTTGTTCCCGAAGTAGACGGCCGAGCCGCGGATGGAGCGGGCCACATCGGGCGGGATAACCGGAATGGCAATGATCTGGGAATGGGGGTGCGAGATCGTGGCCCCGGCTTCACGGCCGTGGTTATGAAAAATGGAGATGTACTGCACGCACTCATCCTCCTTGAGCGTGAGGTACCGATCCCGGTAGGCGCGGATGATACTCGACACCTCCGACCCGTCCATCTCGGCAATCGAGCGCCAATGGTCGCGGCTGATCACCACCTCATGGAAGCCCACCCCATCCTGCCAGCGGTAGGGTCCGATCTTGCGCTCGAGGGCGCAGGTTCCGGCGTGGCCGAACGCCGGGTACTTATTGGGTACCACTTGGACCCGCCAGTCCCTGGCCAGGTAGGGTCTGTTTTTGGCCGTGGGCACATGGCGCGTCCCGGCGCGATCATAGACCAGGAGGGAGGCGGGGAGCAGCCGCTCAAAGGGACAGCCGGCCTGGGGTTGAGGCCGCTCGGCCGCGGAATGTCGGCTAAATTCGTTCGGCCGGCGAGCCCGGCCGGTGGCAATCAGGACCCAATCCCCGCTCACGAGATCCTGGCGGAGTTCGGAGATGTGTTTCACGGTGAGCCGATTAAGTGAATGAAGCAAGGTAAGCGAGTTAAGCTTCGGATCGTTGCGGCTGCTTAATTTACTTAATTTACTTAACTCGCTCGTACTTGTTGGCGATGAGGTTCCAGCGGATGCGGAAGACGTCGGCAAAGACCTGGAGGTAGGCCGCGAGGGTGACCTTACTGTCGGGATCAAACTTCCACCTCACCGGGATAACGGCGACACGGTAGCCGAGCTTCCGCGCGAGCGCCAGCATCTCGATATCGAGCGCGAAGCCGGGGATCCGGCTCCGCGAAAAAATCTCCCGTGCCGCGCGGGCGGTGAGCGCCTTGAAGCCATTCTGGGTATCCCAGATGCCCCAGACGCCGAAGAGTTGGATGATGAAGTTTCCGAGATTGCCGAGGATCTCGCGGTACCACGGCTCCTTCACATCTCTAGAGGCACCGGGGGCATCCTTCGGATCGCGCGAGGAAATAACCACGTCGTAGCCCTGCGCAAAGAACGGCGCCATGGCGTCGAAATTTTCTGGAGCCGTGGAGTTATCGGCATCGGAGAAGAGACGAATACCGCCCGCGGCGACGAGCATCCCTTGCTTCACCGCCCAACCCTTGCCGCGGTTCTCCACAACGAGGAGCCGGAGGCCAGGCGTGTTGACGGAGAGCTCGCGGACGATCGCGCCCGTGCGATCCGGTGACGTTGAATCAACAACGACGATCTCATGGCCGCCGGGAAAATTCTTGGAACGCAGGTAGGCGTCCACTTCGCGGATGGTCTCCCCGATCCGCTTTTCCTCGTTGTAGGCCGGGATGATCCAGGAAAGATACATCAACAATTTTCAATTTTCAATTTTCAATTTTCAAAAGCGGGTTTGAAAATTGTGTCATTGAAAATTGATTGAAAATTGGAATTTGAAAATTACCGAGCGTGATGCTTATCGAGGTAGGACTGCAAAATCAGTGCGGCGGCTGATGCATCGGCTTTTCCCTTGGCCGTGTGCCGTTCGGCAAGTTTGGTCGTGAATACCTCGTTTTCAAACGCCATAGGTAATTGTAGCGCCCTTTCGAGCCGGGCGGCAAACGCCCGCACCGCGCGGGTCTGGGCCGATGGCCGGCCGCGAAACGGGATGGGGAGCCCGATCACCACCGCCCCCACCCCCTCGCGCGTGGCAATGGCCGCCGCCTCCTCGAGCGTGCGCGCCGTACTATGAGGGAACGCTATCCGGCCCTCGGGATCCGAAAGGGCCAGGCCAATCTTTTTCTGACCGTAGTCGATGCCGAGGTACCTCATCGCGAGCGAGTTAAGCGAGTTAAGTCACCGCGCCATCCCGAACGAAGCGGGGTTAGAATGCGCGATCCCGCAC
>CAYJUW010000038.1:0-7202 GCA_964373495.1 uncultured Candidatus Saccharibacteria bacterium
GGAATCGCGGAACATCGTCTCGCTCGAGGATCCGGTGGAGTACTTCATCGCCGGCGTCAACCAGTCCCAGGTCCGGCCCGAGATCGGCTACGATTTCGCCTCCGGCCTTCGCCAGATCCTGCGCCAGGACCCGGACATCATTATGGTCGGCGAGATCCGCGACAAGGAAACGGCCCAGCTCTCCATCCACGCCGCGCTCACCGGCCACATCGTCCTGACTACCCTGCACACCAACAACGCCGTGGGTATCATTCCGCGGCTCCTGGATATGGGCGTTGATCCCTACCTCATCTCCTCCACGCTCATCCTCGGCATTGCCCAGCGCCTGGCCCGGCGCCTGTGCGAGGAGTCCCGGCGGGCGGTAAAAATTGAAGGCCGCATCCGCGAGCTCATTGACGGGGAACTCCGCGCCATGCCCGAGGCCTCTCGCCGCGAGGCCGAAACCCTGCAGGGGCACTCCATCTACGAGGGGGTCGCCACGCCCGCTTGCCCCAAGGGCACGCGGGGGCGCATCGGGCTCTTTGAGGTGCTGGAGATGAGCCCGGAGCTGGAGAAGATTCTCCTGGAGCGGCCGTCCGAGGCGGCGATTTCCTCCGAAGCCCGCCGCCAGGGCATGCTCACCATGCGCCAGGACGGCATCTCAAAAGTGCTCCAGGGCGTCATTGGCATGAAGGAGCTGTTGGAAGTAGTATGAGCATATGATGCCAATCAGCGAATCTTATGCCAATTGTGCGAATCGCGAATCCGTATTGGCGATTGGTAGATTGGCATTGGATTGGTAGATTGGCATCACGGAGGTATGAAAGTTCTCATCGTTGACGACGATCCGTTCATGGTTGAAATGTACGCTCTGAAGCTCAAGGCAGCCGGGTTTGACGTGGATTCGGCCGCGGATGGGAAGAGCGGTCTGGGAAAAATCCAGGCCGGCGGCTTGGACGCGGTACTCCTCGATATCGTGCTCCCGGTCATGGACGGGTTTGAGGTCCTGGCCGCCCTGCGCCGGAGCGGCCGCCACGCCCCGCCGATCCTTCTCCTGACCAACCTTGGGCAGAAAGAGGATGTGGAGCGCGGACTCTCCTTGGGCGCGGCGGGTTACGCCATCAAAGCCCAATTCACCCCGAGCGAGATCGTGGAAAAGGTCAACGCGCTGATAGGGAAGGTTCCTCACCACCGCGCCGCTAAGGACGAGCGGTGAGAGTTCGCATGCCCGGCAGGGAAACTTCGAACTGGAGCGGTATCGCTCTGGCCAGCGTGTAGTCGGTATGCGCCACTGCCGCGGAACGGGGCATGGCTACGGCACGAGGCCGCTCCCGACGCGCTACCGGGAGCTGAAGTGCATCTGGAGCGTGGTAAGCTGGGGTAAGAGAAATAAAGCGATTAGTTGTTCGAAGTTCTACTACCGGGCATGGCCATAAATTTTGAAGAACTGCTTCAGGTGGTGCTGAAGGAAAACGCCTCGGACCTGCACCTCACCGTGGGGCGGCGGCCTTCGATCCGGGTGACCGGGGCGCTGGTTGAACTGGCGCGCTATCCGACGCTGACCGCCTCCGCCGTCGGGGAGATCGTCGCGCTCATACTCTCCGAAGAGGAGCGCGCCCGGTTTGAACAGGAGCGCGAGCTCGATCTCTCCTACGCCTACCAAGACAAGGCCCGCTTCCGGGTGAACGTCTTTCGCCAGCGCGGCTTCATGGGCGTCTCGCTCCGTCTGATCCCGACCAAGGTCCGCGACTTCCAAGAGCTGAACCTGCCGCCGATCCTGGCGGAATTCTGCGAACGGCAGCAGGGTTTTGTTCTGATCGCCGGCCCGACCGGGCATGGCAAATCCACCACCCTGGCGGCCATGGTGGACTACATCAACCGCCGGCGGGCCGACCACATCATCACCATCGAGGATCCCATCGAGTACCTCTTCGTCTCCGAGCGGGCCATCATTGACCAGCGCGAGGTCGGCCAGGATACGCATTCCTTTGCCAAGGCCCTGCGCTCCATGTTCCGCCAGGACGTGGACGTGGCCATGATCGGAGAGATGCGCGACCCCGAAACCATGGCCGCCGCGGTCACCGCGGCCGAAACCGGGCACCTCATCCTCTCCTCCCTGCACACCAATAACGCCGCCCAGACCATTGACCGCGTTATTGACAGCTTCCCGGCCTCTCAGCAGTCCCAGATTCGGGTACAACTGGCCTCGACCCTGGTGGGAATAGTTTCCCAGCGCCTGATCCCGCGGGTTTCGGGCGGGCTGATTCCGGCGGTGGAGATCCTGGTCGCCACGCCGGCGGTGCGGAACCTCATCCGCGAGGCCAAGGCCCACGAGATTGATTTTGTCATTGAAACCGGTTCGGAGCAGGGGATGGTGAGTTTGAACCGCTCGCTTACGGACCTCATCCGAAGAGGCGAGATCAGCGTAGAGCAGGCCTCGATGTATTCCCTGAACCCGGGGGAGCTGGCCCTGCTGTTGAGAAAATGATCCGGGACTAGGCACTAGGGGTCAGGCGCTAGGTAACAACATTCGAACCTAGTGCCTAGTGCCTAGTGCAGTGCCTCATGCTTAGCACATGAAATTCACCTATAAAGCTCGGACGCGCGCTGGCGAGGCCCGCTCCGGATCGGTTGAAGCCCGGAGCGCGGATGCGGCCGTAGAAGCCCTGCAGCGCGCCGATTTAGTCATTACCGCCATCCAGCCGGCCGAAGAGGGCGTCCCCTCGCTTTTCGGCCGCCGTTTCGCATTCCTCGCGCGCGTCCGGCAACGGGATCTGGTCATCTTCTCCCGCCAGCTCTCCACGCTCTTTGAGGCCAAGGTGCCGATCACCCAGTCCCTCCAGACCCTGGCCGCCGAGTCGTCTTCCGCGCCGCTTCGGGCCACAGTACAGGAGATCTTGGAAGACGTTTCCGGCGGCTCTTCCCTGTCGCAGGCCATGGCCCGCCATCCCGGCGTCTTCTCGCGGTTCATCATCAGCATGGTGCGCGCCGGCGAGGAATCCGGGCAGCTGGAGGCGGTGTTCCGCTACCTGGCCGATTACCTCGATCGCTCCTACGTCCTTATCTTGAAGGCGCGGAACGCCATGATCTACCCGGCCTTTGTCTTTGTCGCCTTCATCGGCGTCATCGGCGTCATGCTCGTCGTGGTCATCCCCCGGCTCACCGGGATCTACGCCGAGCTCGGCGCGGCCGCTCCGTTCTATACCCGGTTTTTGATCTCCTTTTCCACGTTCGTCGCGCAGTGGTGGTTCGTGGTGCTCCTCGCCTTCATCGCCGCCGGCATTGTCGGCTGGCGGCTCTTGAAGACCGAAGCCGGGGCCTTCTGGTTTGATGCGCTGAAAATCCAGGCGCCTCTTTTCGGCGGTTTGGCCAAGAAAATTTACCTCTCGCGCCTGGCCGATACCCTGTCCACGCTCATCGCCGCCGGCATTCCGATCATCCGGGCGCTGGAAATAACCGCCGACGTGGTTGTGAACCGGGTCTATGAGCGCATCATCCTTGATGCCGCCGAATCGGTGAAAGCCGGCAACACCATCAGCGCCTCCTTCGCACAGCACCGCGAAGTGCCGCCCCTGGTCACCCAGATGATCCGCATTGGCGAGGAATCGGGGCGGCTCGATTTCATCCTCAAGAGTTCGGCCGCCTTCTACCAGCGCGAGGTGGACAGTTTGCTCGACAACTTCGTGGCCCTGATCGAGCCGGTTTTGATCATCTTTCTCGGCATGGGCGTGGCCCTCCTCGTGGCCGCGGTGCTCGTGCCGCTCTATAATTTGACGAGTATCATATGATGCCAATCTGCGAATCGCCAATATGGATTCGCAATCTCTGGAATTGGCATAAGATTGGTAGATCTACATCGTTGAAGATCCCTCGTCCCGCCTTCGGCGGGGGCTCGGGATTATTTGTTTGCAGCTACTCTCCCGCTTTCAGCGGGATCGTAGGCAAACAAATAAGTTATCCACATCCCCCTTTTCCGGCTGGGCAGGAGGCGTATAATGGCAAGTAATCAAACTGCTCCGCATACACGCCGCTCATCAAGGGTCGAAGCTATTTTATCAAAACTAATCTCGTAACGCGTATCACGCAATTGTATGCCCATGCTAGTTCCATTCTCACGCTCGAAAGGCGCTCGCGGGCCTGCCCCGTACCGAACCGTAGGTTCTGGTGCGGGGTTTACCCTGATCGAGCTCTTGGTGGTCATCGCCATCATCGGTATTTTGGCCTCCATTGTTTTGGCCTCGCTCAACACCGCGCGGCGGAAATCGAGAGATGCCCGCCGGATCGCCGACGTCAGGCAGATCCAGTTGGCGCTCGAACTCTACGCCGACGCCAACAGCCAGAACTACACCACCAACATCTATACCGCCTGTGGCGCGGCGGGGTCGCTGTGTCCGACCTACATTCCCGCGGTTCCCAAAGATCCGGTGGGCAACATCCAGTACAACTACGCCGCGCTCGGCAGCGGTGCGAGCTGTACCTCCTACCACCTCGGGGCAACACTCGCCGAAATCGGCAATCCCGCCCTGCAGGGCGATGTAGATGCGGCAGCCGGCACCATCTGTACGGGTGGCGGTACGGAGTTCAGCGGCTTGAGCGCCTCGGCCGAGGGAGTGGCCTGCAGCGCAACTGCGGGGACGCCGCAACCCGGTGGGACAGAGACCTGCTATGATGCGAAGCCGTAGCAGAGCGTCCGCACGGTGATTCAAAAAGCGTCCGGCTGAAAGCCGGACGTTTTTGTTACAGGCAGGCGCGGATTTTATGCACAGGGCATTTTTTTTCTTCGTTCCGTGCGGTTATGCTGGAAGTACATTTAGCTAGGTTCATTCGTAGCCGCAGAACCCATATGATTTTTTCCAGCTATTCTTCTGTTCGGAGAAAGTGTTCAAGTTTCGGCGCGGGCTTCACCCTCATCGAGCTCCTCGTGGTCATCGCCATTATCGGGCTTTTGGCCTCACTCATCCTCGCCTCGCTCAACACCGCGCGGCGTAAGTCCCGCGACGCCCGCAGGATCGCCGATATCAATCAGATTCGGTTGGCCCTCGAGCTCTATGCCGGTGCCAACAGCCAGAACTACACCACCAACATCTATACCGCCTGTGGCGCGGCGGGGTCGCTGTGTCCGACCTACATTCCCGCGGTTCCCAAAGATCCGGTGGGCAACATCCAGTACAACTACGCCGCGCTCGGCAGCGGTGCGAGCTGTACCTCCTACCACCTCGGGGCAACACTCGCCGAAATCGGCAATCCCGCCCTGCAGGGCGATGTAGATGCGGCAGCCGGCACCATCTGTACGGGTGGCGGTACGGAGTTCAGCGGCTTGAGCGCCTCGGCCGAGGGAGTGGCCTGCAGCGCAACTGCGGGGACGCCGCAACCCGGTGGGACAGAGACCTGCTATGATGCGAAGCCGTAGCAGAGCGTCCGCACGGTGATTCAAAAAGCGTCCGGCTGAAAGCCGGACGTTTTTGTTTGTTCCGTTGCCTGCCCCGGTTATACTGGATATACTGGTTACCCATGCTTTTCCTCCTCATACTCGCTGGTCTCATCGGCCTTGCCGTGGGCAGTTTTTTAACGGCGTTCCTGCCGCGGCTCGGGACTGGCGAGGGTATCATCCGGAGCCGTTCCCATTGCGTCCACTGCGGAAAAACCCTCTCCGCCATTGAGCTCGCGCCGGTCCTTTCCTTCCTCATCCAAGGCGGGCGGTGCCGCTCCTGCCGCGGATTCATCCCCCGATCCTACCCGCTGATTGAGCTTGCGACCGGCGCGTTGTTTTTTCTCATCGCCTGGGCATTGATCAACGGGTTCCTCCCGCCGCCGGCTTTCTCGCCTAGGGGCAACGCCTTGGCGCTCGGCGAAGGCCGGGGTGAGTTCATCGCCGCCTTTCTCTTTTACGCCTTCTTCGTTGCGAGCGCCGCGGCCATCTCGGCCTACGATATGCTCTACCGCCTGATCCCCGCAGCGCTCGTGGTACCGCTCGCGGCCGTGGGGTTTCTCAGCCAGCTTGCCGGCGCATTCCGTTCCGGGGACTTCTTTTTGCTCCTGCCCATTGTCGGGGCGGCGCTCGGCGCGTTCCTCCTCTTCTGGGCGCTTTGGTATTGCTCTGGCGGAAGGGCCATGGGTCGGGGAGATGCCGATGTGGCCTTGGCCATTGGCCTGTTCCTGGGGCCGCAGGCAACTCTCCTCGGCATCCTCTTTGCTTTCTGGATCGGGGCGCTCTATGGTATACTCGGGGTGGCGAGCGGGAAGCTCGCCTGGAAGAGCGCCATACCCTTTGCCCCCTTCCTCTTTGCCGGGGCGGTCATCGCGCTTTTCCTAGCGGAGCATCTCGCTACCGTCATCTTTCCTCTCCTTGTGTAAGTTCAGTGAATAGGCAAGCTGGTTAAGCGAGTTAATTAAATTAAGTGAATTAAGTTTGGCGGCGTTCGGTACTTAACTCGCTTAACTCGCTTAACTTGCTTAATTTACTTAACAGGCCTTCCTTACTATGGATTCCAATTCCGGCGCAGCCATGAAAGATCGGATGCGGTTGGCCGTGGTCCTCGTCGTATTCGCGGCCGCCTCAGCGCTGATCTTTGCTGCGAATAACGCCTTTTACCGCGACTACGCGGCCTACTTTACCCCGCCGCCCCCGGCGCCGCCGCCCGCGCCGGTGACGCGTCTGGTCATTGATTTTGGCAACGGTCAAAAGCGGGCCTTCCTCGGCCCGGTGGAGCCGGAGATGACCATTGTTACCGCCCTCCGGGCCTCGGAACTCGCCGGGAACTTCAGCACCTCGTTCGACGGCCGGGGCGAGGTGCTGGCCATTGCCGGCGTGAAGGCGCTCGGGGCCAAGCGCTGGAACGTCTACGTGAACGGCGCGCTCTTGCGCACCCCGCCGGGCGAATTTGACGTCCGATCCGGGGACCGTGTCCTCTTCCGGTACGAGTAGCTCACGGATTCAGCCGGGAGTGCCGTGTAGTGCCGCTTTCAGCCAAGCGGGGTTTTTTGTATAATGGGCAGGGCGATATGATGCCAATCTACAAATCTCATGCCAACCCGCCTGCCTACGCCAATTGACGAGGGTGATTTCGAAGGAGAGATTCATACAAAGGCGTGCCCTGGCATGTCGTTTGGTCGGGGCGGCAATTGGCGGGTAGGTCTACGAATCGCGAATCGGGTGATTCGCATCATTCGCAATTTGCGAGATTGGCATAAGATTCGCATCGGATTGGCATCATATGTGGGCT
>CAYJUW010000039.1:0-7039 GCA_964373495.1 uncultured Candidatus Saccharibacteria bacterium
TCGTGGGTGGCCAGGATGACCGTGGTGCCGAGCTCGTTAATCTTCTCCAGGAGCCGCACGATTTCCCAGGTGTTGACCGGGTCGAGATTGCCGGTGGGTTCGTCGGCCATCAGCACGTCGGGCTGGTTAATGATGGCCCGGGCAATGGCCACGCGCTGCTTCTCGCCGCCGGAAAGCTCATGCGGGAAGTGATCCCGCTGGCCGAGGAGGTCTACGAGCGCGAGGGCCTCGGGCACGCTCTCGGCAATCTCGGCCTCAGGCCGGCCGGAGGCCTCCATGGCAAAGGCCACGTTCTCGGCGGCCGTCTTGCCGGAGAGAAGCTTGAAGTCCTGGAAGACCATGCCGACCCTGCGCCGGAGGTGGGGGAGGCGCCGGGGCGGGAGGGCGGTGACCTCGGTGCCGTCAAAGAAAATGCGGCCGTCCGAAGGCCGCTCCTCGGCAATGAGGAGCTTCAAAATCGTTGACTTGCCCGCGCCCGACGGCCCAACCAGCGAGACAAATTCCTTGGGTTTGATCTCGAAGGTCACGTCCTCCAGAGCGGTCGAGGTCGGGGAATAAATTTTGGAAACGTGGTCGAAGTAAATCATAGGAAGTAGAAGCAAAAGTATACGCAAGCGATCACGCAATTATAGACGCAACTTTTCGCGGGCGGTATCGTAAACTCTCCGTTTAATCTCTAATCGATTTCCAAAGTTAACCAAAAATCCTACTCGATATGGCGTCGCTTTCAAGTACCGCCAAAACTGCTTCTCATCTTCTTTCACGAGGAACGGTTTGCTCTTCACCTCGAGGAGTATTTTGCCGTTTACGACTTTATCGGGTATGTACGTTCCAACGGTTCGCCCGGCGAACACGACGGTGATTCTTTTTTGGTTGTCTACGGATAATCCGAGACCATTGAGTGCAATCGTCAGCGCCTTGTCTACGATCGACTCTTTAAATGTGCTCCCGAACTGTTTCCAGACGGATTTACAGGCATCCCCGATCTTAAAGCTCTCCTCTTTATACAAAAACATCTCGGGCATGCTTGCGTTTAACTTCGCGTTGCCACTTGCGTTTTACTTTGCTTCTACTCCCCGGAGTTCGGCCTCAATGAATCCGTCAAGCTCTCCATCCAGCACCGCCTCCACGTTCGAGGTTTCATACCCGGTGCGGTGGTCCTTTACCATCTGGTAAGGGTGCAGGACATAGGATCGGATTTGACTGCCCCATTCAATGGCCGGGGCCTGGCCTTTCACTCTGGCGGCCTCAATTTCCTGCTCCTTTATTTTCAGCTGGTAAAGCTTGGCCGCCAGCAGCCGCATGGCCAGCTCGCGGTTCCGCTCCTGGGAACGCTCGACCTGCACTGCCACCTGGGCCTTGGTCGGCCGGTGGGTGATGCGCACCGCGGTCTCGCGCTTGTTGACATTTTGCCCGCCCGGACCCGAGGAGCGGAAGAAATCAATCTCGATGTCCTCGGGGCGGACCGCCGCCTCCTCCGGGGCCACGAATTCGGGCATGACCTCCACCAAGGCAAAGGAGGTGTGGCGGAGCTGCTTGGCAGAAAAGGGTGAGATGCGCACCAGCCGATGCACGCCATTCTCGCGCTTGAGGGAGCCGTAGGCGTCCGGCCCGCGGATCTCGAGCGACACGTTCTTTAAACCCCAGCCCGATGGACCGGCAAGTTCTCCGAAGTGTTCGTGGAGCGGCCGGATCCGGTAGCCGCGGCGTTCCGCCCAGCGCTCGTACATGCGCCGGAGCATGGCCGCCCAATCCTCGGCGTCCTTGCCGCCGGCCCCGGCGAAGATGGAGAGCACGGCTGCTCCGCGGTCGTACGGCCCGACGAAGCGCTGCTCGGTTTCAAGGGCGCGGATTTCCCGCTCGAGCGCCGCGGCGCGCTGCATAAGCTCCGCTCGGATCTGTGGGTTCTCGCCCGCCGCGGCCGAGGCGAGCTCCGCCAGGGCGTTGAAATCGCTGGTGAGGCGCTCCCCGCGCGAAATCTCCTTTTTCAGAGCGGCAAGCTCCTCGCTTTTTTGCTGGGCGGCGGCGCGGTCGGTCCAGAAGCCCGGGCGTACCATCTCCTGCTCGATGTTTAAAATCTTCTCTTTGGTCTTCGAAACGTCAAAGGCGGTCCGCCCATAGGCGGACTTTACCGGATAGCCACCCCAGCTTTTCCTTAAGTTCATCCACGCGGGGTAGTGTAACACGCCCATTACATAATTCAAAATTTATTGTTTGCCCGCCAGAATACCTCACCGCTCTGCGGTGAGGGCGAATGGCGGCTACAAACAATAACCAATAACCCCGCTCAAAGTTCGCGCTTTTTTGCATGCCTGCTCGGTATAAAATGGTGTCGGCGGGGTAGACGCGAAGCGCGTGCGCGAACCCCGCACTATGAGCAGAACTCAAGTGCGGGGCAAGTAGTCCATCCCCCTGAAGAACGGGCGACCTGCCCCGTAGGGAACGCGAAGCGTTCTCCTTCGGGGAGCGCTTCGCCCCGGAGCATCTCGCAAACTTTGTGCGGGGTATGCCGAGGAAGATACCACACCGCTCTCTCGTGCGGTTACCGAAGATTTTCATTCCCCGGATGCCAGGTACGGCGGCGGTAATTGGTAAAATTTGTTCCGGCTGTTCGAAATTGTGTAACAAGACACACCCGAGCGCATGAGAACCCGCGGACTCTCCGCCCCGTTACAACCGGACGCCCCATGCCTTCAGGCCCCGCGCGAAAGCAACTTTTTGACGGGGTAACGCCATGGGTAACGCCGGGTTATAGCGGGGTTCACACCTTGACGACATTATGCTTCACTATGCCATAGGCATAAGATCCTTTTTCAGGAGGTGATGGTATGCAATTCCTGATGCGCCTGCCCCACGTCACGGCGCGGCTGTCGGAGCGGGCCGACGGTCCCATGGGCAGCTCCACGAACCCCGGCGACGACGGCAAGCTCGCGGCGAACCGCAGCCGGTACCTCGAGCGCTACCGCATTCCCCCGGCCGAGACGGTCATGGCCGGCCTCGTGCACGGTACGGACATTGCCGTCGCGAGCGAGGTTCCTCCCGGCGGCCGCGTCCCGGACCGGGACGGAGTCATCACCTTCGGGCCGGCAGCGGCTTTCGGCGTGGGGGATTGCTTCCCGCTTTACCTCGCACCGCTCGATCCGTCCGACGGCCGTATGCTGGCCGCCATCGCGCATGCCGGCTGGCGCGGCATCTTGAACGGCATCGCCCGCGCCATGGTGGAGGCGCTCGCGGCACGGGGCGTTGATCCTCTGCAGAATCTTGCCGTGGCCATTGGCCCCGGCATTGGCGAGTGCTGCTTCACGGTCCGCGATGACGAACGCGGAGTCAACCAGTACTGCGATCACGGCTACGGTGCATTCGTGAAAGACGCCGGCGAAGATGAGCAGGGGAAGCTCTTCCGCGTTGACCTTCTCGGTATCCTCCGCAGTCAGCTCAGCGACCTCGGCATACCCGAAACGGAGATTGAGATTCAGGCCCCGTGTACCTACTGCACCCGCACACGGAGCGGCCGCCTGCGGTTCTTCTCCTGGCGGCGTGATCGCGTTAAGGGAAACAACATGCTCGCGGTCATTCACCTCAATCGGGCGGAACGACGCATCGAAGCCATCCGGCTCTAGCTCCAACCCGAACGCCCCGCCGGAAGTCCCGCGGGGCGGTTTTCTTGGTGCCGGGGGCGAGATTCGAACTCGCGACTTGCTGTTTATTCAGCCCGCGTTGGAAAAGCCCGAGAGTGGATTCGAACCACCAGCCTACCGCTTACGAAGCGGTTGCTCTACCGTTGAGCTACTCGGGCGAAACTTTTCTAACGGGCTGAGCAGTTACTCTGCCGCTAAGTTACTCCGGCTTGAGGGCCTCTTTCGTATAGACGTTATTCGCATTCCACAAAAGCCACCCCGAGGACCCGGCCGCTTCAGCCGCATCAATTTGGGCCCGCACCTTTGCCGCATCGTACCTGATTCCGCGGCTTGCATCAATGCCCAGATCGAAATCCTGCAGCCACGGGCGGAGGCGCGCCCGGCGCGCCGGTGAAATTGGTGAAATCGGTGAAGCTGACGAAGTTGCAATGTTACCATCTTCACCAAGTCCCGACCGCGGTCGGGGCGATTCCTCAACTTGACCCGTGGTCGTGGCCACCCTGCCGGCAAGGACATCCGCGGCGGCGAGCAGCGAACGGTATACCACCTCATAGGGGTGGCTCGCGGCAACCATGGTGGTGCTGGCCGAGCGGTACGGGTAGCTCGCGGCCGGGAGGTTGCGGCCAGGATCCGCCGGCACCTCAAACCCGGCGTAGTAGTGCGAGGGGTAGACCATGAGCGAGATGTAATCAAAGTTCTCGCCGATGTCTTCCAGCCGCTGGCCAATGCCGAGATCGGCTTCGTGGAGGGCCACGTAGCCGAAGAGATCGGCCGAGAGGATAAGTTCCGGGCGGTAGGCCTGGAGTCCGCCCGAGAGGTAGGCGAAGAACGCCCGGAGCACTTCATACTTGGGACGCTGGCCGTCGTAGACCGGATAGGCGATGGCCGCGAGGTTGCCGTCCGAGGGGAACCGGATGTAGTCGAACTGGATTTCGTCAAAGCCAGCATCAGCCGCGGCTTTGGCCGCGGCGAGCTGATAGGCCCAGACCTCCTCCGAGGCCGGATCCAGCCACGAGCCGCCGCGGTTGTCGCGCCAGAACGCACGCTCGCCCGAGCCAGCGGCGGCGCCGACGCGTTTCCGCTTGAGATACCATGCGGGGTGCGCCTGCTCCTGCGAACTATCCTTGAATACGACCTGGCGGGCGATGACCCACACGCTCTTTTGGTGGAAGGCGCGGATGAGCTCACGGAGCTGGTCGGTGATGATGAGCCCGCCGGTCGTCTCCTTTACATCAATGACCACGGCATCGAGCTCCGTCTCGTCGAGGAGTGCGGCGATGTCCCCGCGGAGCCGGGTTGCAGCCCGGCCGCGGTCATTGGCCACCACCGCGGTCATGTACACGCCCTTCACCCCCTGCGAGCGCTCCCCGGCCTCGCGGATGCGCTCCGCCAGGGTCTTGCCTTCCGGCCCGGGCCGCTCGCCGGCCGTGGTCGTGACGAGCGTACCGGGGGTAACATAGTCAAGGCTGAAATACCCTCCGAGGCCGAGGGCGATGATGCCGAGCGCTGCGAGCGGCCACCGCATCGTATAAGGAAACCTGATGAACAGAAATCAGCGAGCAGGGACGAACGCGAACCTATCTCAAAAATCGTTATGCTCCGAGCGGGGTCGAGGAGTTTCCTAGGTTTTTTGCCATGGTATGTCCTTGACGATGCCCGGACAGTAATATCGAAACAGCTTCTCGCGATCTCTTACGGTCTTGCTCATGGCCCACTATTCGCCGTTTACGGTCTCCGGCCGCACGACAATCATCCCCTTGCGGCCGGAGGAGATGGTCGCATCCGATCCGGTCCAATCATGGACGGCCGCCCAGAGGCGCGCCGACGGGTAGCGGAAACTCGCGCCATGGCGGGTGCCGGGGTCATTGACGATAAATTCGCCGGCCACGTCGTCGTAGCCGCGGACCACCACCATGTGGTAGGGCGGCGGTGAGGCGTAGTAGGGATTGGCCAGGAGCGCCCCGGCGATCGGAACCAAGACGATGTTGCCCCGGCTGAGCTCGCGCTTGATATCCCCCGGCTTAATGTCGTAGGCCAAGGCCACGTTCGGGTAGTCGTAGTAGCGGGTGAAGAGCTTAATGGTCTGGGCGAGCGAGGTATCGAAATGGTAGCCGAAGGCGTAGTCCTCGAAAGCAACCTGGCCGAGGATTTCGCGCTCGGCCTGAAGCGGGGAGAGCGCGCCTGCGCCGCGGGCCCAGGCAACGGCCATCAGCACCGAGGCCTCTTCGCAGGCCTCGCCAAAGGGCAGGGACCAGTCGCCCCGCGGGGCCTGGGCGGTGAAAGGCACGCCGGGAATGAATACCGCGGCGGGCAGGGCCCTGGGAGCTTGGCTCGTGGTAGGCGCCGCGCTCACTGGTTCCGGCCGGAGCGCTGAGGCGCCCGGCACCGAAGACGCCCGGAGAACAACCGGCACACCGGCGAGGGCATGCTGGATACTAAGAACCGCTATGAGGCCGGCCAACGCCGCGCCCAGCCACCACAGAGCCCACGCGGCGTCAGCCGCGAGCCGAGGGTTGGTTTGCATCTTCGTCATTATAGGGCGCGATTGCCTTTTAGGCCATTTTTTGCTAGGTTGCCGCCATGGACATGCTGGAGAAACTCTTTGCTTCGCCGGTGCGGGCCAAGCTCCTGAAGCTCTTTCTTATGAACCCCGAGGCTCGCTTCACGGTCCAAGATGCCAGCCGCCAGGCCCAGGTGCGGCCAGTGCCGTTCCGCCACGAGGTGCACCGCTTGATGAAACTCCATCTGGTGAAATCGGATTCGGTCCGCCTGGCCAGGCCGCTGGCCGATGGCCGGAGCCGCATGAAATTCGCGACGAAACGGGCCACGGTCTACATGGCCAACCAGGACTTCCCGCTCTTCGCCGAGCTCCGGGCGCTCTGCCTAAAATCGGCCCCCCACGCCAAAGGGCTCCTGGCCGGCAAGATTAAGCGGCTCGGCAACGTCAAGCTCGCCATCCTGGCCGGGGTCTTCATTGACAATCCCGCCTCGCGGGTAGACATGCTCATCATCGGCGACGGCCTAAAAAAGGCGCGGATGAAATCCTTCATCCACTGGCTGGAGTCGCGCATCGGCAAGGAGTTGAACTATGTGGCCATGTCCTCGACCGAGTTCAAGTACCGCCGGGACATGTACGACCGGTTCGTGCGCGACGTGCTCGAGTTCCCGCACGAAACGGTGATCAACAAGCTCGGCGTGTAGCAGAACGAGAATCCAGAATCTAGAAACTAGCATCTAGCATGTTGGGCGCTTAGTTCAGTGGTAGAACGTTCGCTTCACATGCGAAAGGTCCGAGGTTCAATCCCTCGAGCGCCCACAACGGAACCCATGCCCCGGTAGCTCAACGGACAGAGCAGGCGGCTTCTATCCGCAAGGTTGGGGGTTCGAATCCCTCCCGGGGC
>CAYJUW010000040.1:0-6949 GCA_964373495.1 uncultured Candidatus Saccharibacteria bacterium
ATCCACTGCATCGGCATCGGCGGGATCGGGGTTTCGGCCCTGGCCCGGCTCTACCGCAGCCGCGGTTGGCGCGTTTCCGGCTCGGACCTCGCCCGCTCCGAAATCACCGATGCCCTCGCCAAAGAGGGGATCGGCGTTTTTATTGGCCCGCACCGCGCCAAGCACGTGCGGCCATCGGTGACCCGCGTGGTGTACTCGGTTGCCGTCCGGCGCGACAATCCCGAGCTCCGCGAGGCGCGGCGCCGCGGCATCCCGTGCCAGACCTATGCACAGGCGCTTGGCGAACTTACACGGGAGTTTAAAACCATTGCCGTGGCCGGCAGCCACGGCAAGTCCACCACGACCGCGCTGATTGCGCTGGCCCTCACGAAAGCCGGATTTGATCCCACAGTCATCGTCGGCGCCAAGCTCCGCGAATTCAGCCCGCCAGCTGGCGGATCCAATTTCCGCCCCTCCCGCAATCTATGGAAGTCGGACTTCCATAGATTGGGGTGGCTGGTGATGGAGGCCGATGAGTACCGCGCCTCGTTTCTCAACTACCGCCCCGAGATTGCCGTGGTTACCAACATTGACCGCGAGCACCTCGATTTTTATAGGAACATCCGCGCCATCGAGACAACGTTCCTCAAATTCCTATCGCGGTTGGCGCCCAACGGGACGGCGGTGCTGAACCGCAACGACCGTCGCCTCGGCCGTATTGCGGCGCGTCTGCGGCGTATAAGGCCCGATATCCGCATCGTCTGGTACTCGCTCCGCAGTCCGCCGGCACGCCGCATCGCCAAGGTTATCCGCATTCCGGGGCGGCACAACGTTTCCAACGCCCTGGCCGCCTATGCGGCGGGAAGAGCGCTAAAAATTCCAGAGCGGAAGATGCTCGCGGCCATCGGTTCCTACCGCGGAGCGTGGCGGCGGTTTGACTACCAGGGTCTGCTCCACGGCGCCAAGGTGTTTGCCGACTACGCCCACCACCCCACCGAAGTCAAAGCTACCCTCGAGGCCGCCCGCGAGAAATTCCCCAAGCGCCGCATCTGGTGCGTATTTCAGCCGCACCACTACGAGCGCACGCGCGATCTCTTTCGGGAATTCTCGCATGCCTTTGGCGACTGTGATGCGCTCGTGCTGCTCGATATCTACGAGGTCGCCGGCCGCGAGCGGAAGCGAAGGTCCCAACACGTCAGCTCCGAACGCCTTGCCCGCGCGATCAACCGAAGCGGCACCCCGGCCCTCTACTTGCCAAACCCGGCCCGCCTCCGGCCGTTCCTCGCAAAATGCCTCCGGCCCGGCGATATCCTGCTCATGGTGGGGGCGGGTTCGATATGGGAAATGACCAAAGAGTTAATGCAACAAAAGTGACCAAAGTTGCAAAGGGAACAAAGGATCGTCCCGTCCTTTATGCCTTCTGTTCCATGTGCAACCTTTGTTGCCCTTGCCCCATTTGTAACCGTTTCCTATAATCCCTTCGTGCCTTCCCTCCAGCGCTACCTCAAGCCATCACTGATCGTCCTCGTCTCGATCCTCATCGTCGCCGCCTCTTTTGGCGGCGGCGTGTATGTCGGCTACGAGCGCCGGCCGGCTCTGGAGCGGGTCAAAGGCATTCTCAATCAAGAGATTGACAAGCCCCAGGAGATTGATTTCAGCCAATTCTGGGAGGTGTGGGCCTCCCTGGAGGAGAAGTTCGTTGATCGCGCCGAGATTGACAGAAAAAAGCTGGTGGAAGGCGCGATCGCCGGGCTGGTCAAAGCCCTGGGCGACCCCTACACCGTCTTCCTCCCGCCGCGGCAGTCCAAACTCTTCCAGGAAGACGTGCGCGGCAGTTTCGGCGGCATTGGCGCGGAGATCGGCATCCGGAAAGACGTCTTAACCGTCATCGCGCCCTTGAAGGGTTCCCCGGCCGAACGGGTTGGGTTGAAAGCCGGGGACAAAATCCTGCACATCAACGCCTCGAGCACCGCGGACATGATTCTGGAGGAAGCGGTCAGCCAGATCCGCGGCGAGATCGGGACCGCGGTGACGCTCACCATCAGCCGCGATGCCTTCGACGGCGTCCGGGAATTCACCATCACCCGCGAAACGATCGTCGTCCCCATCATCGAAACAAAAGAACTCGAGGGCGATATCTTCTCCATCCATCTCCTGAACTTCAATGAAAAATCGCCGATCGAATTCCGCAAAGCCGTCCGCGCGTTCGTCTTTTCCGGCAAAAAGAAATTGATCCTCGACCTCCGCTCCAATCCCGGCGGATTCCTTGATGCCGCGGTGGACATCGCCTCATGGTTCATCCCCGCCGGCGAAATCGTCGCTCGGGAAAAGCTCGCCGACGGCGGGGAAATCATCTACCGGTCGAGCGGCCACCGCCTGCTTCAGGACATCCCGGTCGTGGTCCTGATAGACCAGGGCTCGGCCTCGGCCTCGGAGATCCTCGCCGGGGCGCTCTGGGACATCCGCGGCGCGAAACTCATCGGCGCAAAAACCTTCGGCAAGGGTTCGGTCCAGGAAGTGGACAACCTCCGCGGCGGCGCCTCGCTCAAGATCACCATCGCCAAGTGGCTCACCCCCAAGGGCACCTCCATCAACGACAAGGGGCTCGAACCGGACATCAAGGTGGAAGTGAAGAAAGAAAACGCAGAGGAGGGGAGGGATCCGGTGCTGGAAAAGGCGATTGAAGTGCTGAACGCGCTATGAAATCCCAAACTACACATTCCACATCACAAACAAACTCCAAATTCCAATTTATGAAATTCCAAACGCCTTTTGGGTATTTAAATTTTGGTCATTGGGATTTATTCGGGATTTGGTGCTTGGGATTTTTGATTTCACGCCCGTGGCCCTAGTCAATCCGTTGCTGGTCGCTTGCGGTACCATGAAACGGCTGACTCTGCGCATTTGCGGGCGGGTCCAGGGCGTGTTCTTCCGCCACACGGCGCGGCTCCACGCAGAAAAACTAGGACTCGTCGGCTTTGCCCGGAATGAAGCCGACGGATCAGTGGCCGCGGTAGCCGAAGGTGAAGAAAAATCCCTCGAGGAATTCCTCGCGTGGTGCCGAAAAGGACCTCCGCTGGCCAATGTAGAGAACGTGAATGTCGAGTGGCGGGAGTCAACAGGGGAGTTTAAGAGGTTTGAAATCCTATGACGATCGCCTGCAAATCGCAAAGCGCATAGCGCAAATTGCAACCGCCACTACGCTTTGCGATTGGCGATTAGCGCTTTGCAGTCATCATGAAGGTCATTCTCCTGAAAGAAATTCCTAAACTCGGCAAACCCGGAGAAGTCAAGCGCGTGGCCGACGGCTACGCCCACAACTTCCTCATCCCCTTCGGCTATGCCGAACTGGCAAGCGAATCGGCGTTGAAGGGTCTCACCCGTAAGCAGGCGGAGATTTCCGCGCGGGCAGCTAGGGAACAAACCCGTTTACGGGAGCTTGCCGAAAAATTGCGCCAGACGCCGCTGCGCTTTACCCTGAACGTGGGAGCCAAAGGCCAGGCCTTCGGCTCCATCAGCGCCCAGGACATCGCCGGGGAACTCGGCCGGCAGGGCGTGAATGTCGAGAAACAATGGATCGAGCTTGAACAGGGCCTTAAGACCACCGGGGAGCACGGCGTAAAGATTAGACTGCCGCATCAAATTGAGGCAGTCACAAGAGTTATCATTGAAGCAGAGAAGGATAAAAATCCTAAATCCTAATTTCTAAACCCTAAACAAATCCCAATGTCCAAAATCCAAAATTCCAAACACGTTTCGAATTTAGAATTTAGGATTTAGGATTTGTTTCAAATTTCGAATTTCGGATTTCGTGCTTCGGATTTCATGACGAAATACATCTTCGTCTGCGGCGGGGTGATGTCCGGCATCGGCAAGGGCGTGGCCACGGCCTCCATTGCCCGCATTTTGAAATCCCGCGGCTTTCGGGCCTCGGCGGTCAAAATTGATCCCTACATCAACGTGGACGCCGGCACGATGAATCCCATTGAGCACGGCGAGGTCTTCGTCACCGAGGACGGCATGGAGTGCGACCAGGACATCGGCAACTACGAGCGCTTCCTCGATGAGGACATCCCCAAGGAGAACTATATGACCTCGGGCTCGGTGTACCTGGCGGTCATCCAGCGCGAGCGGAACCTTGAGTACGGCGGCAAGTGCGTGCAAATCGTGCCTCACATCCCGCAGGAGGTCATCCGGCGCCTGGAGCGCGCAAGCCGGAAGGCCCGCGCTGATTTTGTAGCGGTCGAGATCGGCGGCACGGTCGGCGAGTACGAGAATATCCTCTTCCTCGAGGCCGCCCGCATGATGCGCCTCGCTCGCCCGAAAGACGTGGCCTTCGTCCTGGTTTCCTATCTGCCGGTGCCGCGAATGATCGGTGAGATGAAAACGAAGCCGACCCAGCATGCCGTCCGGGCCATGAATGCCGCGGGTATCCAGCCCGATATCATCATCGCCCGCTCGGTGGTGCCCATGGACGAGCCGCGGAAGAAGAAGCTGGCGCTCTTCTGCAACGTGCAGGAACGCGACATTATTTCCGCCCCGGATGTCAGCTCCATCTACGAGGTGCCGATAAATTTTGAGAAGGACGGACTCGGGAACCGGCTCCTCGAAAAGTTTGGACTCAAGCGCCGGAAGCGCGACCTCGGGCCGTGGCGGGGGCTCGTCCGCCGCATCCGGCGGGCCTCGCGGCCGGTCAACATCGGCATTGTCGGCAAGTACTTCGGGACCGGCACATTCACCCTCGCCGATTCCTACCTCTCGGTCATTGAAGCCCTGAAGCACGCCGCCTGGCACCATGGCCGCAAACCCGAGCTCACCTGGCTCGAGGCGGAGCGCTACGAGCGCGGCGCCAAGACCCTAAAGGAGCTCTCGCAGTTTGACGGCATTGTCGTCCCCGGCGGCTTTGGCGAACGCGGCGTGGAGGGAAAGATCAAAGTCATTGAATACGTCCGGAAAAACAAAATCCCGTATCTGGGCTTATGCTACGGCCTGCAGCTTGCGGTGGTGGAATTCAGCCGGCACGCGGCCCGCATGCCGGGCGCCCACACCACCGAAATCAATGCCCAGACAAAATTTCCGGTCATCCGCACCATGCCCGAGCAGCTGGCCAATATCTTAGAAAAACGCATGGGCGGCTCCATGCGCCTCGGCGCCTACCACTGCCGCCTGAAACCGGGAACCAAGGCCCGGGCCGCCTACGGCGTGCCGTCGGTGATGGAACGCCACCGCCATCGCTATGAGATCAATAATGAGTACCTAGCGCGGCTGGAGAAACGCGGCCTCATCGCCTCGGGCGTCAACCCGGAGCGGGGGCTGGTGGAGATCATGGAGCTCGAGGGCCACCCGTTCTTCATGGGCACGCAGTTCCACCCGGAACTGAAATCGCGGCCCTTGCGGCCGCACCCGTTGTTTCGAGAATTTATCCGGGCAGCGATCTCAAAGCAAGTTAAGCGAGTTAAGTAAATTAAGTGCATTAAGCAATTGGCTTAACTTGTTTAATTTGCTTAACTAGCTCGCTGAAATAACATTCACCACCTTGGCTCTCCGCACCCCGCCATCAAACCGGACTTTCCGCCGCTCGGAGAATTTCACTGCTCCGGTTCTAACGGCATAGAGCGTATAATCCTTGCCCTGCCGAACATTGACACCGGGGAGGATGGTTGATCCGCGCTGGCGGACGATAATATTGCCGGGCTCCACCCGCTCGCCGCCGTACTTCTTGACCCCGAGGTACTGGGGATTGGAATCCCGGCCTAATCGAGTTGTACCGCCGGATTTTGTATGTGCCATTTCAGTAAGATGCCAATCTACGAATCGTATGCCAATCTGGCGAATTGCGAATACCGTATTGGCGATTGGTAAATCGGCATCGCATTGGCAATATCGGCATCACCTATGCTAACGGAGTTAGCAAATAAAATCAAGACCTTCTGGAAGGAAAACCGGCGCGACCTCTACCTCGCCGCGCTGGTCTTCCTCACGAGCACGGCCAGCTTCGGCCTGGGCCGGCTGTCGGCCATTTGGCCGGCCAAAGAACCCATCATGATCGAGAATCAAAAATCAAGAATCATGAATCAAGGAAGCGACGGATCGGATCAACCGGCCCAAATTCTAGATTCCAGATCCCAGATTCCAGATTCTAGCCGAGGCAACTACGTGGCCTCGCGCAACGGCTCCTCCTACCACCTCCCGGACTGCCCCGGCGCCAAACAGATCAAGGAAGAAAACAAGATATGGTTCCCGAGTGCCGAGGCCGCCCGGGCCGCCGGCTACAAGCCCGCTGGCAACTGCCCCGGGCTCTAATCTATTGAAGTCCGACTTCAATAGATTTCGACTTCATAGGTCTGGCCTAGCATTTATTGCCAGTATATAATCTAGCCACTTGAACCAAAAACTCGTTCTCACCTTCATCGTCCTTCTCATCTTGCTCGGCGGCGGGTATTACTACCTATCCCGCAACTCCAATCAGCCGGCATACCAGCCGCTCCCTCCGCCTCCGGCGACGGGAACACCGGCGCCAACACCGACACCAACGCCGCCAGCCCGCCTGCCGGACGGGCAGGCCGCCGGCGCTGCACGCACTATTGTCATGGACGAAAACGGCTTCTCGCCGTCCAATGTAACCGTCAAGGTTGGGGACACGGTGGTCTTTGAAAACCGCGACACGCGCTCGCACTGGCCGGCATCTGGCGTCCATCCCACCCACCTCCTCTGCCCGGGCTTTGACGCCTTGGGACCGCTTGCGCCCGGCGAAACCTACGCCCACACCTTCACGCTCGCCACGGACTGCCCCATGCACGACCACCTCATGCCGACGCTGAAGGGCAAAATCACGGTGACGGAGTAACCCGCCCGCGCTGGGGACTTTGTTGTACAATACTCACGATCGTGAGAATATTACTACAAAGTTGGGCGGTGATTGATATCGAAACAGCAGGTCAACAGCTAGCGGAACCCAGCCCACAGCTGG
>CAYJUW010000041.1:0-6816 GCA_964373495.1 uncultured Candidatus Saccharibacteria bacterium
GTAAGCGAAGTAAAGCGGTTAGTTGTTCGAAGTTCTACTACCGGGCATGATCAAAGAATTCCTCGGCGTTGATGGAGAACCGAGTGCTGATGCGGCCGTGGCCGCGATTCCGGATGAAGTGGTCCTCTCGACGAGCCAAGAGCGGCCCGCGCTCTTCGAATTGCTCGTCGATCGCTACCAGGCGCCCTTTCTGCGCCTGGCCCAGCGGGTGGTCCGGGAGCGGACCGAAGCCGAGGACGTGGTGCAGGAGGCCTTCGTGAAGATCTACCGCTACGCCACGCGCTTCAAGGAGGGCCAGGACCGCAAGTTCTCCTCCTGGGCCTATAAGATCGTCCTGAATACGGCCATCACCCACTACCATAAGATGCGCAAGCGCGAATGGCTCCTGCCCGATCCGGCTACCAGCGGGACGGACCCCACCGCAGATGAAGCCCACGCGCGCTTCAAAGAAGCCGTGCTGGAGCGCGAAACCGGTGAAGTGGTGAAGGCTGTACTAGAGGTGATGCCCGAAGATCTGCGGGGACTGCTCTCGGCCTACTACCTGGAGGATAAGTCCTATACCGCCATTGCCGGGGAGAACGGCATCACCCTGGGTGCCCTCAAGATGAAGCTCTTCCGGGCGCGAAAACTGTTTCGAAAATTTCTTACCCAGCCATGATGCCGATGCCACCGGAGATACCCCAGGAACTGAAAGAGCGCATTATGCGCCGCGTCTACCGGACGTGGTTCCTGAAGCATGCCGCGCCGCTCCTGGCCCTTGAGCTGGCGCTGGTGGTCGGCGTGGCCGCGGGGGTGCTGGCGCAGATTTCGATCCGGCACATCCTGCTGAATGCGCTTGACTCGAGCGCCGGCGCCTGGGCATTCGTCAAATTCTTCGTCTCAAACTTCTTCGTCAAAAGCATCCAGTCGCGGCTGCTCGTCGCGGTCTACCTCATCCTGGCGGCCTTCTCCCTCCGGGACATTGCTAACGCTCTCCGCCGTCTGCGGGGGCTCGCCGCGGATGAGCTCCTGCCGTTCCTGGCCAACGGAAACCCGCCCAAGTCGCTCCGGGTATTCTAGGTAGAGAAAGGTCGGATTTTCATACCGGTAGCTACCCCGCGCGCGAGCGCGGGGTTTATCCCGTTGGATAACCTAATCTAACGGGGCGAGGGGCGGGGATCTAACGGGGTTTACGTATGGGCGGGGCGAGGCGCAGTTGACAGGGGATAGGCAGGACGGTATGCTTCCCGTACTTACCTTGTTAACCCCGAACCGGAACGGCGCTGATGAGAAAGCGCGGATAACGCGTGCGGTTAGGTCGCTTGGCGTCAGGGTTTTGGCCCTCCCGCCTCAGTTTCTGGTCGCTCCTACGTGTTCTCGTTGACGTTTCTCGCTCAAGTAAAAGCGCGTCCCTGCATCACGGAATCGGTGATGTAGCTTTCGCGTTGCCGGCCGTTCCGGCGAACTCCGTGAGAAGTTTGGGTCGGGCTCACTCGAGCTCTTCCCGTGAGGATGGAGTAAGGTTCTCTCCAGACCCACAGCGTCTCTAAGGAGAGGAGGAGAATTTTGCGGCCGCAGATTCTCCTCCGAAGACTGCTCACGGGGCGAATCATCCATCGCCATGTCCCTCACCACCATAGGCGGGATCGTGCTTTTCGTTGGCATCGGCGTGGCCATCGGCATGTACCTCCGGACACTGATTGCCCGTTCCCGGAAGAACACCGTTGAGGCCAAGGTGCAGAAGCTCCTGGAGGACGCCAAAGCCGAATCAAAGGAGCTGCTCCTTGATGCCAAGTCCAAGGCCGTACGCATCCTCGAGGACGCCAAGCAGGAAGAGAAGGAACGCGAGCGGGAATTCAAGAAATTCGAGGATCGGCTCCGCGAGCGCGAAACCCTGCTCGACAAGCGCTTTGTCCAGTTGGACCAGCGCGAGCAGGAGCTTGCCGAAAAAATAGAGCGCGTACGCGGCATTAAGGCCGAAGTGGAGCAGGCGCGGGAAGAGGCCGTCCTGGCCATGGAGCGCGCGGCCGGCATGTCCAAGGCCGAGGCCAAGGAGGCGCTGGTCAAGAAAGTGGAGAAAGAAGCCGAGGAGGATCTGCAAAACCGCATCCGCAAACTCGAGACCACGGGTCTGGAGGAGCTCGAACGCAAAGCCAAGTCCATCCTGGCGACCATCATCCAGCGCCTGGCCACGGCCACGACCTCGGAGGTCACGACGACAACGGTGGCCATCCCCAACGACGACATCAAGGGCAAAATCATCGGCCGCGAAGGCCGAAACATTCGGGCGCTGGAACGCGCGGCCGGAGTCGAGATTATCGTGGATGATACGCCCGGGGCGGTGGTTATCTCCGGTTTCGATCCGGTCCGCCGCCATATTACCAAGCACGCCCTGGAGGCCCTGATTGCCGACGGCCGGATTCAGCCGGCGCGGATTGAGGAGGCCGTGGACAAGGCTCGCGGAGAAATCGAGAAGCAGATTAAGGAGGCCGGGCGCGAGGCCGCCTTTGAGATCGGCGCCTTTGATCTCGATGAGCGGCTGTTGAACCTTCTCGGACGCTTGCGGTTCCGCACTTCATACGGCCAGAACGTACTCCAGCACTCCATCGAGATGGCGCACCTGTCCGGCATGCTGGCCGAGGAGCTCGGCGGCGACCTGCACATTGCCAAGAAGGGCGCTCTCCTTCACGACATCGGCAAGGCCGTGGACCACGAGGTCCAGGGCACGCACGTCGAGATTGGCCGGCGCATCCTCCAAAAGTTTGGCGCAGACCAGCGCATTATCCAGGCCATGCAGTCGCACCACGAGGAGTTCCCCTATGAAACCTTGGAGAGCATCATTGTCCAGACCGCCGATGCCATCTCGGCCTCCCGGCCCGGCGCGCGGCGCGATTCGGTGGAGAACTATTTAAAGCGCCTCGGCGATCTTGAGGCCATTGCCAACTCCTTTGAGGGGGTGGAGAAGTCCTACGCCATCCAGGCCGGCCGCGAGATCCGGATTTTCGTAACGCCGGACCGGGTGAATGACCTGGAAGCCCGGGAACTGGCCCGGTCCATCGCCAACCGCGTTGAAAACGAGCTCAAGTATCCGGGCGAAATAAAGGTGCACGTGATCCGCGAAAGCCGCGTGGTTGAATTCGCGCGCTAAGATAAGACGTGGACACCTAGTTTAAAAAATGGCTTCACAAAGCCATTTTTTGGTTTACAGTCGATTTTTAGCCGTACGTATATGGAGTTTTCAACACCCTGTTGAAAAACTCCTTGATTTAAGCCACTTTCTCTGCTACACTGCCGACCAGCGCGGGTACCGCTCGATTTTTAAAGAGCACCACCGCAAATCCGTACCAATCGCGGTTACGTGAGCAAAGGTCGAAGGCAGAGGTTTCTCTAACCAGGGAACAAAATCCATGGCAAAACCCGACAAGAAGTGGCTCGCCGAGCTCGTCACCAACCACGTTGGCGGCACGAAAAAGCAGGGGCAGGAAGTGGTGGATCTGATTTTCGACAATATTGCCAAGATGATGGTCAAGGGTGATCAGGTGAAAGTTGCCGGATTTGGCGTTTTCAAGGTATCGCGCCGCGCGGCGCGCGAGGGCATTAACCCGCGCACGCAGGAGAAGATCCAGATCGCGGCCAAGGTCGCCCCCAAGTTCCGCGCGGCCAAACAGCTGAAGGAGATGGTGAAGTGAAGGGCTTTGTCTGAAATTCCTGCGCCTGAGGCGCAGGAATTTCAGGTACAAAACCTTCATCCCCCTCTTTCTTCCCTCCGCAAACGCTCTGATCCGGCGTATAGAATTTTGTCACCCATAAGGTTCGGCGTTTGTTGTGGGCAGAAAGAGGGGGATCTCATGCTACAAAGCCAAAACCCCTCCGGCCGCGGCCGGAGGGGTTTTGGCGTGAAGCGGGTGACGGGAATCGAACCCGTGTCTCAACCTTGTCTGTCCGCTCGTGGCGAAACGAAGGAAGGACGTGAGAACCTGTTTTGAGGGAAAAGATCTAATACCCTCGTAAGTGCGATTCCAGCTTTTTGAGCGCAATTCTTCGCATCGAAGTTTCCTTCTGTTCTTCGGGATCCATTTCTCCCCATGTTTTCGTATGGGCATCCGGCATAAAGATTGGATCCCACCCGAAGCCTCGTTCACCTCTCGGCGATTCCGCTATCTTACCTTTCATCCGTCCCTCAAAAAATTTGATGTCCTTTCCATCAAAATAGCCAAAGCAAACTTCTGCGAGGGCGGTACGATCATCATAGCCGTTTATAATTTTACAGAGCCCTTCGTTATCAAGTTCGGTGAGAAACCACTTTATGAGTGGCCCGGGTAATCTTCCAAGCGCATTGAAGATTAAGGATGTATCTTCGACAAGTACGGGCGATTGAATATGTTTATAAGCTTCCACAACTTTGTGTCGAACAATTTCCTCCAGATCCAAAGACTGAATTTCGGTTAACTCTATCTTGCGGTGAGCGACAGGATGATCCAAGTGCCTCGAGAGTTGTTCGGCCTTGGAGGGATTCCCGGTGATGAAGGTAATTTGCGGCATAGGCTTACGGTATAGTGTCAGAGGTTCGATTTCCACTTACCTGTAACAAAAAATGTCCCCATATTATGTGGTCATTTTTGACGAAGCGGGTAGGGGGAATCGAACCCCCATTTCCTCTTTGGAAGAGAGGTATAATGGCCGTTATATGATACCCGCGCTCCCTAAATTTGCGATAATGTTCCCGTTATCCAACCGTTGATCCTACGGTACAGGCGCACGCCTTTTTCCGGATCGCCTCTACTCACTATCGTAATGTGCGCTGTGCCGTAGGGCGATTTATTCCGTTTGAGGGTAGACTTATTCTTTCGGGCGTCAATCTGTGTTTTTCTAAAGTTTCTCAATGGCAGCTGCGTAATTCGGCGCCAAAATTTGATACATTCCCCAACATCGTTATCCGGATAGAGATGCAGTGCAACAGTAATGTTGTGCTTTGTTAAGCCACAAGTTACCTTGAACCATCTTATCGCTAATTTCACCATATGTGGATCGGAGTTGATGATGCGTATCGTTTCGTGAGATTTCGATCCCTCACCCATGTACAGCCCAAGTCCAAGCAGCCACAGATCCCTCGCCGTGAATATGCCGATTTCTTTTGAGCCGCGCTCTTTTAGCTCTTCGATTTCCTGAACTTTTCGATTATGACTCTTCTCGGCAGATTTTATCGGTCCGTATTGGATGCGCCTGAGCACCGCCCGATTGGGCGTGAACGGTCTATCCTTGAACCAATTACTCAAAGTGCTCTTAGCCAATCCAAGCTCATCTCTAATCATGTTGTAGGAGTAGCCAGCGTCCCTCATAGCTTGAGCTTGTAATTTGAGAGGATTCCGATTCATAGGATTACTTTAGCATACTATATGGATGGGTTCAACTTAGCTACGAATCAGGCGGTGATGTATTTCATTTCTGTTCCCATTTCGAATAACATCTTGAAAACTTCCGCATATCTTCCAAAATTTTGTGCACTGTATGTGGACAGTGCCGAATTCAACCCCTTGCATAATTTTAAAATCTTTCCCATGATGGACGTGCTATCATTATTTGCACTCTCACAATGCTCATAGGCATAGGTCAACCCCTGATATATTTTTTCAGGGGCTGAAAAGCACTTAGGTCAAGTTGTACTTGAATTACCATTCGTGCCGATCGGTCCGACCTTGGTCGGACCACGACACACAAAAATGTAATACACGCTAAGCTTTGCTCTTTCGGCTCCTGAAACCAAATCGAAATCCCGCGCTTCGGTCGCGGGATTTCGATTTTAGTTTGACAGATTCATAAGGAATGTTATACGAATATAACCTGGCGGCCAGTACAATCCAGAGGGAAAGGAGGTGAGGCGGGGTGAGCAAAAAGGGTGAGCTCGAAGAGCTCCTGAAGTCGCTCGGTGCCGAATTCGTGAGGCATGGGAAAGATGAGGTGTGGTGCATCGGCAGCAAGATCGTTACCATTGGCCACGCCATTACGCAGGACCGGCAGTTCCAAAACTACCGGGCGAAAATCCTGCGCGTGGCGCGCCAAGAGGGCTTGCTTGCCCCGCGCACCGAGAAGGAGGATACTTCGCCCTCGGCCCGCGAGCGGGAAGCTCTCCGGCCGGCTGGATCGGTGCAGGATGTACGTCGTGCCGCGTCGGCATCTCGGGAGGAGGTTATTGCCTGGAACATCGCCGAAGATGCGCGGTGGAGAAACGCTTACACGGGAGGCGAACGGATGGAGGAGCACGCGAAGCGAGAGGTGATCAGAGGCGAAGATCGAATGCCGCTCATTGATCGGGTGCTCAAAGAGGCAGGACGTCCTCTCACCCGGACTGAAATCAGCGCGGCACTGGGGTGGGGCGAGAGCGGCGAAACCGCAATCGGGAGGATCATGAGGAGCTTCCCGACCCGCTATCGGGGAACCAGAGGCAAGAAGCGAAACGAACGCTACGAGCTTGTGACGCCTCCATCTCCCGCGGAGCGGACGGCAGCAGTGCCCATTGGCACGGCTGTTGAAAAAGCGCTCCCGACGGCAGCCGAGTCGCTACACCTCGAATCAGAGCTTGCCGAGGCGAGAGCGGCAACCGCGGGTTTCCGCGTCGTTCTCGAGCAGATCCGGGCCGTGGTGGAAGGGGCCACATCCGCGGCATTTGAGCCGGGCCGTGCGTTCTTCGCTCTCGGCCGAATAGCGGAGATCGCAGATCAGGCGATCTCAGAGCCGGCGACCGAGACACCACCAACCGAGCCGGCGGCCTAGCGGCCGCCGGCGTTTTCATTGTTTCGTCCGCCAGGATACCCCGCCACGTCAGACGTGGCGGGAGGA
>CAYJUW010000042.1:0-6677 GCA_964373495.1 uncultured Candidatus Saccharibacteria bacterium
ATCCTCAACGCTTCGGCGGCGGAGTAACACATTCGCAATTCGTTGATTGGCATAGCATTTGTAGATTGGCATAACATGCTTATGTTCACCTACCTCTATCTCTATCAGGACTTGGCGCCGCTTTTTCTCCGCCTCGCGCTCGGCGCGGCGTTCATCGTCCACGGCTACCCCAAGCTCTTCAAGAACTTCGCGGGCGTTGCCGGCTGGTTTGACTCCATCGGCATCAAGCCCGGCAAGGTCTGGGCGCTGGTGGTCGGCGTGGTGGAGTTTTTCGGCGGTATTGCACTCATCCTCGGGGTGTTCACCCAGCTTGCCGCGGCCCTGATCGCGGTGAACATGCTCGTAGCCATGGCCAAGGTCAAGTGGGGCAAGGTGAAGTTCGTGGAGATGGAGAAGACCGGCTGGGAGCTTGACTTCATCTACTTGGCCGCGGCCATGGCCGTCGTTTTTCTCGGTCCCGGCGCCTACGCTCTGGGGGGCCCATTCTACCTCCGTTACTAATCGGCCGGCCGCCATGCCACTGAATCGGCTCTGGTTATTGGGGCTTTTACTTCTGTTACTTATTGCGGCCGGGGCATTTCTTGTCGCGCGGGTCCTTTCCATTGGGACAGAGCCGGCGTCATCGCCCGTGGAACACTACGCGCGCGTCCGGCTGGCCGGTGAGGAGTTCTCCCTCGAGGTTGCGGCCACGCCGGCAAGCCGCGCCCAAGGTCTGGCCGGTCGGAATCGGCTCGACGACCATGGCGGGATGCTCTTTTACTTCGATCCCGCTGAACGCGTGACCGACCGCTACGTCTTTTGGATGAAGGGGATGCGGATCCCCATTGACATTATCTGGGTTCGCGACGGCGTTATCCGCGGCATCGTCGCCGGGGCCGAGCCGCCCCCGCCCGGCGCCAAGGACGCCGATATCCCGCGCTTTGCCGCGCCTGAGCCGGTTGACGCTGCGATCGAGATCCGGGGCGGGCGCGCCGGCGAGCTCGGGCTCGGCATTGGACAGCCGATTGAATTTTTGCTACCCTAAACTATCGCATGCGTAACGAGATCGTCCTCGATTTAGAAACGAAGAGCGCGCCGGCCAACTCCGCCGGCGGGCGCGATCTTGCCGCCCTGGGCGTAACGGTCGTCGGCGTGTGGAACTCGGCTGATGATCGCTTTCGCGCCTACCGCGAGCCGGATATCGTAGCGCTCGCTCCGCTCCTCCGCGCCGCCGACCTGGTCATCGGCTTCTTTATTAACCGCTTCGACTTGCCGGTGCTCCAACCCTACCTTGATTTCGACGTCAGAGAGTTGCCCGTGCTCGATATTTTCGATGACGTTACCGCGAAACTCGGCCACCGCGTGTCGCTGGCCAGCTTGGCCCAGGGCACGCTTGGCGAAGGCAAAACCGGCCACGGCCTCGATGCGGTGCAGTGGTATCGCGAGGGGAATTGGGCCAAGCTCGAGGAGTACTGCCTGAACGATGTGCGATTAACGCGGGATCTTTACCACTTCGGTCAGAAGCGCGGCCATCTGCTGTTTGAATCGTTCGTGGATGGCAAGATCGTTTCGGTCCCGGTTTCCTGGGGCATGGCCGACGAGGCCGAGATCCGGGGGCTCGTGGATCGGGCCCTTACCGAGCGGCGGGCGCTTGAAATTGACTACATCTCGCGCGAGAACGCCGGCGATGGCTTTCTGAAAAAACGGAAGATCGAGATCCAGGCGCTTACGGGCAACGGGGTTGAGGCCTACGACCACCTGCGGGGGGACGTTCGGCATTTCCGCATCGGCCGCATCGTCGCCGCTCGGCTCCTCAACGAGCCGATTAAGGAGCGACTGGTCGCGCAATCACTTTTTTCACCGTAAGATCCGCGTCTATCCGCGTAACAATCCGCGTTGATCCGCTTCTACTGCCGGAAAACAGAATCACCCCGGGGAAGCGAAGAACGGCTGAAGCTCATATGAGTCAGGAAACCAGATTCCACAGTTGGTCCAAGGGCACGCTCTCGCTCGAGCGGGTGTTCGAGGAAATCGTGGCCTACGTCACGCGTCAGCCGGAATGTTCCTACCAGATTATTGTCGGTTCTGACTCCGCCGCCCGGAATCCCGTGCCGCTGGTGACGGCGCTCACCATCCGGCGCGTCGGGAACGGCGCGGTGCACTTCTGGGTTACCTCGGAGAAAAAGTCATTCCACACGCTCCGCGATCGCATCACCGAGGAGGCCATGCAGTCCATCACCTTAGCCCAGGAGCTCCGCTCCGGCCTCCGGGATACGCTTGGTGAAGAGTACCTGTGGGACGGCAAGATCAAGGTGCATATTGACGTTGGCGAGAACGGACCGACGCGGGATTTGATTGACCAGGTTGTGGGCATGGTCAAGGGCTTTGGCTTTGAGGCCGTGATCAAGCCCGGGGCCTTCGGGGCCTCGCAAGTTGCGGATAGGCATACGTGAGGGGCTAGGCACTAGGCACTAGATTTGAGGGCGGGCGCGAGCCCGTTTTTGGTTTGACAAACTCTTTCTAAAGATATATAATTATAGCATCGCAATCAGCTCCGGGAAAACATTCACAAAGGGAGATGATGTAGATGGCAACACTCCATGATGTGAAGGCGGTTTGGCGGGATGTGGGATTTGTGGCCGAGATGTTCGGAGGTACCGCAGAGTTCGAAGCTGAGAACCAGCGGCGCCTCAAAGATATCGGCTGCACCCTCCTCCGCGATCTAGGGTTGTCGGCTGAAGAGGGCAGAGGGCTTCCCCCCAAGACAGTCCTCACCCCAGCAGCCGAGGCACGGTTCGAGGAATGGAAGTCCTTCCTCCGAACCCAGCACCCCGATTTCGCCAACCTCTAGCCACGAGGAGCACGAGGGCAACGATGTTGCCCCCGTGCTCCTCCGCCCTCTGAGATTCCATAGCCCCCGAAGCAGACGTTCCGGCGCCGCTACGGGGCAAGGGTGTCAGCACTTTACAACATACTTGTATGCTATGGAATCTCAGAGGGCGAAACATCTGATTCGTGTCATCTTAACAATAATCCGACGATCGTCGAAAAATTGTTAAGATGAATTTCGCGTGTATTGCAAAGTTTCCGCGGCGTCGCGGAAATTTATGTTTCGGGCTATAATAGTTGTCTCATCATGGCCGCGAAGAAACAAAAAGTGAATTTCCGGCGCGGGGCGGCGATCCTGCTGAAGTACCTGGCGCCCTTCCGAGCGACTCTGGCCGTGATCGCGGTGTTCAGTTTGATTGACGCTGCGGCCAATGCGCTCACCCCGTACTTCGCCGGGAAAATTTTCGACGCGCTGGTCACGCCGCGGGATATCGCCGTGCCATGGTTCGGCCTCGCACCGGCCGCACTGGTGTTTATTGGTATGTGGTTTCTCATCCGCGCCTTGGGTGACATCGGCGGCTGGCAGAAAAGCGTGAAGCAGGAGCGTTTTGGCGCGGATATCGAGGCCTCCTACCTGGTGGCGGCATTTTCGCGGGTACTCGAACTACCCCTTTCCTTTCACAAAACCCACCGCGTAGGCGAGATTGTCAGTCGTATCCAGCGGAGCGTGGGGCGGCTGGAGCAGATCGCAAACCGCTTCATCGTTGACCTCCTGCCGGATTTCCTCTCGATCATCGTTGCCTTTGTGATCGTCTTTTCCGTTGAGCCGCGCCTGGCCCTGGTTCTGGTTGCGGCCCTCGGCCTCTACACCGCGCTCCTGGTCCGCACCGCGCCCGGCCTCGGCGTGATTTCCTATAAGATGCACCGCGCCTACTCCCACGCCTACGGCTACTCCTCGGACCTCATGCTGAATGTCCAGCCGGTAAAGCAGGCCACAGCCGAATCCTACGAGCGCCGGCAACTCTACCGGTTTTTCCAACTGCGTGCGGCGCGCCTGTGGACCGACTACATGAAAATCTGGCAGGGGCTGTCGTTCTTCCAGCGCGTGATCATCACCCTGACGCAGTCCGGGCTGTTTTTCTATTCCTTCTTCCTGGTTCGCGCCGGCGCCCTGACGCCGGGCGAGCTCGTGGCCTTCAACGGCTATGCGGCCATCGTGTTCCGGCCGCTGGCCATCATCGCCAATAACTGGGACGTGGTCCAAAACGGCCTGGCCGCCATTGACCGCGCCGAGAAAATCATTGAGCGCATGCCCGAGCCGTATCTCCCGGAACACGCCATTATTCCGAAAGAGCTTGCTGGCGGCGTCGAGTTTAAAAACGTATCTTTTGCCTACGGCCCGAAGCGGAGGCCAGTGCTCGAGGACGTGAGTTTTTTCGTGAAGCCCGGCGAAAGCGTAGCCCTGGTCGGCGAATCCGGCGTGGGGAAGTCAACGCTCGTTGATCTCGTCTCCGGGTACTACCGGCCGGCGAAAGGGCGGGTGCTCGTGGACGGCCACGATGTGCGGCGGCTTGATTTGAAGTTCCTCCGTTCGCAGATTGCCGTGGTGCCGCAGGAGCTCCTACTCTTCAACGATACGGTGAAGGCGAACATTCGCTACGGCAGCTTCGGCGCGTCGGATGGTGAAATCATGGCCGCAGCCAAGAAGGCCCACGCCGATGAGTTCATCCAAAGTTTTCCGAAGAAGTATAACCAGCTCGTCGGCGAGCGGGGGATCAAGCTCTCCGTCGGCCAGAAGCAGCGCATCGCCATTGCCCGGGCCATTTTGCGGAACCCGAGGGTTTTGATTTTGGATGAGCCGACCTCGGCCCTGGATGCCAAGTCTGAGGTCTTTATCCAAGAATCTCTCGCCGAACTAATGGCTGGGCGCACGACTTTTATTATTGCTCACCGTTTAAGCACCGTGCGCAGGGCGGATTTGATTTTGGTCTTAGACAAAGGCCGGATAGTTGAACGCGGCAAGCACGAAGAGTTGATTCAAATTCCCAATGGGGTGTATCGTAAGTTGTACGAGCTGCAGATTGGGTTGAAGTGACGCATTGGCCCGCGAGCTTTGCGAGCGGCTGCCAATGCGTCATCCTGAGGGCGGAGCCCGACGGATCCCCCGGTGAAGCTGGGGCTGCAAATGCGTCATCCCGAGCGTAGCAAGGGATCTCTTACTTTTGTCCCTATAGCTCCCGCCTAAATTTTGGTGCGCCCATAGCCCAACTGACCCCGCACTAAAAATATGCGCCCATAGCTCAACGGATAGAGCGCAGCCCTCCGAAGGCTGTGATGGCAGTTCGCCCCGCACCTTTATATGTCCTCATAGCTCAGCGGATAGAGCGCTTCCCTCCGAAGGAAGAGGTCGGAGGTTCAAATCCTCCTGAGGACGAGAAAAGGTGCGGGGTAAAAATCTGCCCGAGGGTAGAGAAAGTGCGGGGCAGATACCGCGCTTCCCTCCCTGCCTCGCCGAAGTGAAACGAAGGCGGGCGAAGGAAGAGGTCAGGGGTTCAACTTGTCCTGAATTTATTGAAGGAATCCTCTCAGGGGCGCTTCGACTCGCTTCGTTCGCTCAGCGTAAACGTCCTGCACTGAGCTTGCCGAAGTGCCACAGACTTTTGTATCGGAAGACCCGGGGGGCTAGATTTTAAGCCATCCGTCGAAAGCCGAGGAACTATGAGACGAGTCAGACTACTATTAGATCCGCTAGCCATCATCGCGGTTGTTATTGGGATTGTCAGAGGCGAGCTACTAATCTTCGGGCTTGTTGGTGTTGCATTATTTATTCTTTCGTTTCTCTTCTATTCTGGAAGGAGGCAGAGGGTTCGATATTGGTTTCAAGGATACAGGATGCATTTAAGAAACAATGGAAATGACAGAGTCGCAGCAGTTAAGTCAGTACAACGAGAGTTCTGTGCCGGGAAATATGCTGCAGAGCACATCTGTAGTGGTGATTATCGCGACATAGATACCTTAATTCGAGACATAATTCATAGAGAATTTAAGCTTGAAAGAATAATTCAATCCTCGCACGATCATCAGGCGAACCTACTCGCATATAAGAGAGAAATTGAAAAAGTAGATCGTGAAATAGCTCAGATTAAGAAAGAGTTAGGAATATGAATTCGAAGTGGAACGCAACATTTCAAGAGAGCAAAAACCTACTGAAAATTTTTCTCAATCACTTTTGGCCGATTTTAGGAGTGCTTCTATTTGCCCTAATCCTGGAGATTGGCTACTTTTGGATTTCTCCACCAGGTAAAGGCATCAGCTTTTCGTTTAAAGACGCGTCGTATGCCTTCGAGGCTTCTTTAGCACGAGAGGGAAATGAAATTCTATACCCCGTTGACGACCAAATTACACGGGTGTTACGAGAGGCGGTTGAGCAGAAAGAAATCAACGAGTTCATTGGGTGGCTAAGATCATCACCGGAGATCGCATATAATGTCGAGGCTGAAAACCATCTCACATTTGAGCAGTTCTCAGGAACCAGCGATGCACCAGTTCTTGTCACTTCAACGGAGTTTACACTGAAATGTACGCCTCCGGGTAACGCGGGGCCAATAGAGATTCTTCCCGGCCAACGCGAAAAAGTTTTATCAGCAATTCGCATTAGTGAAATTGCACAAGAGTGGCGAGGGATGTTCTGCGCCGTTTCTAATGTCGGCGATGTCATAGACTCGGATGAAATAGTTACAGTGCGCCTTGGCGGTAGCTTGGTTTTAGTCCCAAGTTATACTGACAAGAGTTGGTGGATTTTTTATATATTATCTTAGGGGAATATCTATTTTCTGCCACCAAATCTCGTCAGGAGTAAGCATATCCGT
>CAYJUW010000043.1:0-6173 GCA_964373495.1 uncultured Candidatus Saccharibacteria bacterium
GTACCGACCCCATCCACGGGGCTGCCGGGAGAGCCGCTTAGCTTGACGCCTTCTCAATCGGCGGCGTATAGCGCCGCAGGAGGAGCGAATTCGCCACTACTGATACTGAACTAAAGGCCATGGCAAAGCCGGCGATTTCCGGCCTTAACGTAAACCCGGAGGGCAGATAGCGGAAGATGGGATGGAGAAAGGTATAGCTGGGGTAAAGCGCGCCGCCGGCAATGGGGATGGCCAAGACGTTATAGATAAAGGCCCAGAAGAGATTCTGCCACACCTTCCTGATGGTTTTGCCGGAAAGCTGGATGGCCGTGACCACGTCGCGCAGATCGTCCTTGACCAAAATCACCTGCCCGGTCTGCACGGCCACATCCGTGCCCGAGCCCACGGCAATGCCGACATCGGCCTGGGCCAGAGCCGGCGAGTCATTGATGCCATCACCAACCATGGCCACGCTCTTGCCCTCCTTCTGCAGCTGTTTGATCACCTCGGCCTTGGCTTGCGGCAGGACCTGGGCCAGCACCCGATCAATGCCGAGCTCCTGGGCAATGGCCTGCGCGGTCTTGGGGTTGTCGCCGGTGATCATGATGATCTCCTTGCCCATCTTCTTCAACTCGGCAATGGCCTCCTGGGCGTAGGGCTTCAGGGTGTCGGCCAGGGCGATGAGGGCCATGAGCTTCTGGTCCGCGGCGGCATAGACCACGGTCTTGGCTTCATTCTGGAGCTTCTCGACAAGCGCCGACTGCTCCTCCACCGCGATGCCGAGCGAGCCCATGAAGGCGGCATTGCCCACCACCACGTCTTTCCCGCTGACCTTCCCGTGGACGCCCAATCCGGCCATGGCTTCAAAATCTTTGACCTCGGGCAGTGCCCCTCCCGCCTTGCCCTTTTCAATAATGGCCCGCGCGAGCGGATGCTCTGATCCGACCTCCACGGCAGCGGAAAGGCGGAGGGCATCGGTTTGGGTCACCCCGCCCAAGGGGATAAAATCCGTGACCACCGGCTTGCCGATGGTCAGCGTCCCGGTCTTGTCAAAGGCGATGGCCATGATTTTATAGGCCTTCTCCAGGGCCTCCCCGCCCTTTAAAATAATCCCGAACTTGGCCGCCCGTCCGATGCCGACGATGAGGGCCGTCGGCGTGGCCAGGCCCATGGCGCAGGGGCAGGAGATGACCAGAAGCGCAATCATGCGCAGGAGCCCGGCCCGGAAGGGAAAGGCGAAAATAAAGTACCAGACGACAAAGGTGATGATTGAGAGTACCACCACCGTCGGAACAAAGTATTCGGAGATCTTGTCCACCAGGTTCTGGATCGGGGCTCTTGAGGCCTGGGCTTCCTCGACCATCTGGATGATCTGGTAGAGCAGCGTCTCCTTGCCCACCTTGGTGGCCTTGAACTTGACGAAACCCTCCTGGTTCAGGGTGGCGCCAATGACCTCATCGCCCACGGTCTTGCCGACGGGAAAGGATTCGCCGGTGACCACCTTCTCGTCAATGTGCGTTTTACCGTCAAGGATGACGCCGTCCACCGGAATCTTCTCGCCGGGCCGCACGACCACGGTTTCGCCTTTCTGAATCTGGTCAATCGGGACCGTTACCTCCTGCCCATTCCGCATGACGTGCGCCTCCTTGGCTTCGAGCTTCAGGAGTTCTTTGATGGCGGCCGAAGCCCGGCCTTTGGCTACGGTTTCAAAGTAACGGCCGAGGATGATGAACGAGAGCAGGGCCGCCGACGACTCCCAGAACGGGTGATCAATGTTGAAGAACAAAAACCCGATCATCGAATACAGATACGCGGCCGAAGTCCCCAGCACCACGAGCACGTCCATATTGGCCGAGCCAACGCGGATCGCGGTGAAGGAATTGCGGTAGAACGGCCAGGCGATGACGAATTGAATCGGGGTAGAGAGAATCCAGTAGAGGTAGTTCAGATCAATTCCGCCCATGGCATGCACATGCTTGAGGTTCAGCATGTGGATGAGCATGTAGTAGACGATGATCGGCACGGCCAGGGCAAAGCTCGCGATGGCCCGGCGCCGGGCCTCGGCGATCTGGCGAGTCTCTACCTTTTCCTCGTCCGCCGCCGAAAACCCCGGCTCATCCGGCCGGATCAAGTCGTAGCCGAGCTTGTTCATCAACTCGTCAACCTTCGCGAGCGAGATCTTCGTCTCGTCAAACTCGATCGCCGTCTTCTCCGCGCCGTAGTTGGTCTTGATCGCAACCACGCCCGCCTGCTTGCCGATCAGCTTGTCAATGAGCGTCGAGCAGGACGCGCAATGCATGCCCTTTACCTTCAAAACCAATTTGGTCATAGGAAGCTCAAAGCACAAAATCCAAAATAATTTTGAAATCGGAAAGCCAGAATCACGAAACCTTGTTCCGTATCGAAGTAAAAATCCTTGCTAACTCAAGTGATTCTTGGACTAACGCTTCAATCTCCCCGCGGAACGACGGATTGGCTTCGAGGAGACTCTGTAACCAATAATGGCTCTCCCTTGCCTCTTTCCTGCATATCTTTACCCTGTGCCCCAGATCTTTCTTACTAATGGCTTCGTTGGCTTCCCGATAGTTTGCACCCACTGATCCGGCGGCCCGTATCAGCTGACGAATAATTTCGACGTTGATAACGTCTTTAGGCAGTTTCTTGCAGAGAGTGATAACTGCTCTAAAGAATTTAAGTGTCCGCTCTTCCAAATCATACTTCCTTTTCGGCTTTGAATCTTCATTCATTTATTTTGGATTTTGTGCTTTGGATTTCCTATTCCGTTTCGGAGATGATGCTCCGCACCTGTATCTTCCCCACCATGTCAAAATGCCCGCGCGTTTGGCCGTCCACCTTGCCCTCGCCGCAGGGCACCGAGCAGTAAAACGGGAAGTCCCCCTCCTGAGTGACCACGAACTCCACCTTGATTGTGGAGTTGGCCGGCATGCGCTGGGATACGCCGAAGGCGTCAAGGGCAATGCCGTGATCGTAGTCGTCCTCATTGATAATGGTGGCCACGATTTTGTCTCCGCGCTCGGCCGCGATGATTTCGGGATCGAAGGCCCAGCGGTCTTTCCGCGCCACAATGGTGATCTCGCGCACCTTGCCGGTGGTCACCGGCACCGAGGATTCCGGGAGCAAGAATAGGCGGTAGACGACACCGCCGCCGATGATCAAAACGCCGATGCCAATAAGGAGGAAATACTTATTCATGCGCCGCACTAATTTCTTTCCGGGAACCGCCCGTCAGATAGTTATGTGTAACCCAGCTTGCGATAACGATAAACACAAGCGAAATCAGGAGCTTTGTCCACCAATCCAGGAACGCGAGTGGGGGCGCCTCCTTCACTTCGACCCAAAATTCGGCTAAGAGCGCCTGGTCCGGCGGTAAGTCAATGCCTTGCGGCCGGAATTGGGCAAAGGCCTTGTAGAGCCCGGATTCGGGGAAGGTCACGGCGAAGCGGACCACCTCGTCCGCACCGGCTTGGTCATGTACCGCGCCGGGAATGTCCCGGCCGTTGGCCCGCGCAACCGGAATAATCCGTAGGCCCTGGTGCTCCCCGCCGACGGGGTGGGTGTGGATAAACTGCTTCCAGTCATCACGGATGAGCGTTAAGTGCATGTCAGCCGCGAGGTAGGGTTCGACCGCCACCTCGTCGCCGGTTAGCGTGTGGATGTCAAAGATAAGCTCATGCGGATGGCCCTTGGCCACCGGCTCGTCGAGCTCGAGCGCCACTTGGTAGTCGCCGACAATCACGTTCCGGCCGAAGGAAACCTGCTTCTCGGAGCGCGGGCCGTCGCCGAGGACTAAAAACTCCGGGTGGCCAAAGGCATGATTGATGCCGTCTTTTTTTATTTCCGACCAGACCTTGTATGCGCCCGGCTTCCCGAACGTGCGGTCTACCGAGAGGATGCCCGGCGTTGTCGCTGGTTGCGGATGAATGTGGAAAAATTCATCCATGTCGCTCCGCACGCCGATGACGTGCATGAGCTTGGTGTGCTCGATTTGAAGGGCGCTTGCCGGCACGGGAACGTTGCCCGGCTTCTCGTTGACGAAGAAATCGAGCCGGGTGCTCGTCCCGGCCAAGACCGGCACCGGTGTCACGTTCAAATTCACCGCCAGTCCTTCGCGGACCTCTGTTTCTTCGTGGTAGAAGGCAACGTGCGCTTCGTCAGCGTGTTCCTCCATCATCGCCCCCATCGGCATCTCTTCGGCCATGTGCTCGACCGCCTGATGCTGGACTCGGAGCGGGAGATAGTAAATGAAAGTCACCACGAGAAACGCGGTAAGTGCCGCAAACAGCCAAAACCGATACGGCTGCACCGCCGCCTCAACATTCTTTTCGCCTTCGGGTTTTGAATTTGGAATTTGGAATTTGGAATTTGTTTGGGATTTGGTGCTTGGGATTTGGGATTTTTTCCTAAAGTAGTACCACCACATCGGCAGGGCCCAGAGTCCCACCAGTACCCAGTTCCCAAGCGCAAGCGGCAGGCCCAAAAGCCCGGCCTTGCCGACAAGCTCCTCCGGCCCATGGGTATGCGGCGGCGGTCCGAGATTGAAGCGTTTAACAATCGCCCCCAACACCCGCTCCTCCTGGGTGATTTCCTCAAGGAGCGTATGCTGGCCCGAATACACCCACCAGTCATGCGAGAAGAGGCCGAGCGCGAGAATGAAGGCCGCGACAAAGACCATGCCCCAGCCGGTCGCATGCTCAATCTTGTCCTTTCGCTTTATCAACCACTGCAGCGCATTTACGCCGAGAATCGCAAGCAGCGCCAGGAGCAGAAGCGGCAGGATCCGACCAATGGCATGCACAAAGAAAAGCGACCAGCCGTAGAACACGTCGCCCGAAGCGGCAATGCGCGTCAGAATGACCGGTGTGGCCGGATGCGGGCAGCCAACCCCGATGTTGCCGAGGAAAAGCCCGAGGAGGAAGGCCTTCAAAAAATCACGGCGCTTCTGGATGCCGGCCGGTGCCGCACCGGTGTAGGACGGCATGCGAAATTTCCAAAGTCCGATCTCGCCGATGGCAAAAAGGTAGGCCAAAAGGCCGGCAATAAAATAGAGCCAATTTTTGACCGTTTCAAGCGGCGCGCCAATGGAGCCGATCGCCACCTGCCCGACAATTGCCGCAATCACTCCGTAGGCCGAGAGGGTGAGGGCCACGCCGAGGCCAAAGGCAACGGCAATGCCGAATCCCTTGGCCGCGCCCTTGCCCATCGAGAGCGGGACAATGACGAAGGCGAGCGGCAGGGTGCACGGGAGCACGATCATGGTCAGCCCGGCGGCAAAGCTAAAGAGGTACCAGCCGAATCCAACCGGTGAGGCCGGCCCAAAAAAGAAAAACCAAATCAGGCCCAGGGCAGTAAACGCGAATAGCCCGAAGGCAATTGCGACCAATGCAGTTTTGAATTTTCCGGATTCCTCCATTTCAGCGATACGAGAGGACGACGAGCGCCAAGGCCGCACCCAAAAGCCCGATGTCACGGAAGGTCACGCCATCGACCCCGACGAGCCACAAAATCAAAGCCATCTCGACTGCCGCGAGTAACGCCGCCCATCGCACGAACTTCCGCGGCAGGAACCAGGCCAGGAACGCGAACGCCAGCACCAACTCTCCGGCGGCCTGGAGTTTCAGGTAGGTGTTAATCCCAATTTGGTTATTGATCAGCACCTGCAAAAACTGCGGCAGAGGGCGCACGGCCCAGTACCAAGCCGTCGGATGCCGGAAGATATCAAGGCCGGAATACACGTACATCAGCCCCAGGCCGAGGCGCAGGAGCCATTCGGGATTCAATTTTCGGAAGAGGCTCATAAAATCCTAAACCCGAAGCACGAAATCCGAAACCCATTCGATAAGCTCAGGGCAGGCAAATTCAAAATTCTAAATCCAAAACTCCAAACACGTTTTTGAATTTTGAGTTTCGATCATTTCGGATTTCGAATTTCGGATTTACTCCGACAGCTCTCTTAACTTCTGAACAAACTTCTCCCGATCGAATCCTCCCATGCTGAATAGCTCCCCATTCAGCACAATGGCCGGCGAAGAGAAAATCATATGCTTTTGCGCCATGGCCTGTCCCTCGGGAGTCGTCACATCCACCTTTGTATAGGTGATGTTCGGCCAATCCCGGGCAATGCCCTGCCAGAAGTCGTCAAAGGCCCGGCAAATCTGGCAGCCGGGCGAGTGGAG
>CAYJUW010000044.1:0-5818 GCA_964373495.1 uncultured Candidatus Saccharibacteria bacterium
GCGGATGAATGGCGGGAACAAACAATAATCCCGAGTCCCGCCGAAAGCGGGACGATGGATCTCATTCAAAATCATATACCTACCGCACCGCTTGCGGTGCGGTTACCGAAGATTTTCATTTTGTGGCGAGTCCTCCCATACCAGGGGCGTCTTTCAGTCTTTCAGGCGTAGGGGAGTGAGTTCTATGCCTGGCGTTGTTGTGGATAACTCAGTTTGCTCTTTTGATTATACTTCGTATAATGAAAGTAAAGCGAAGTATACTATGGCCAAATCAATACCCGCGCACCTAAACGATTTCCTTGAGTTCTGTGAGGTGGAGAAGGGACTCTCCCCCACCACAACCAAAAACTACGCCCGGTTTCTCGGTAAATTTTTCTCGTGGCTTGAACAGAACAACCTAAAAACGCTCAAACCATCTGAGTTGACTGAGCAGCACGTATGGAAATACCGTATTTGGCTGTCCCGTCTACCCAATCTGGTTCGTCGCGCATACCCCGGCCTTAGTACTTCCACCCAGAGTCGTTATCTGATTGCCCTGCGAGTTCTCCTCGGCTATTTCCATGAAAAAGGTATTCCCTCGCTGCCCACCGAGAAAGTGAAGCTTCCAAAAGAGCGTCAAGGGAGGACGATTCAGTTTCTGGATTTGGAGCAAATGGAGAAACTTCTGTTGAGTCCAGATGCGGGCACGCTCTCAGGACTTCGTGATCGCGCGATTCTCGAGACACTCTTTAGTACTGGGCTCCGCGTGGCAGAGCTTGCCGCCCTGGACCGGAAACAGCTCACCGGCGCAAAATCTAAGAAAGATTTTGAACTTAGCATTATCGGTAAGGGTGGGCACCCGCGCACCGTCTATTTCTCCGAGCGGGCGCTCATTGGGCTCAAGCGGTACCTTGCGGCGCGGGGAGACGATGCAGCGGCGCTCTTCGCACGGCTGAAGGGACCGAAGGAAGCTCCGCTCCGTTTAACGACAAGAGCGATCGAGCTTATCGTTCAAAAATATGCAAAGCAGTCGGATATCTCGTTCCTCGCCACACCCCACACGCTCCGCCATAGCTTCGCGACTGATCTCCTCAATCAGGGTGTTGACCTAAGAACGGTGCAAGAGTTTCTGGGTCACCGTAACATCGCTACCACCCAGGTCTATACGCACGTTACTTCAAAACGGCTCAAAGAAATTCATCGGAAATTCCACGGCGGGAGAAAACTACCATGAGTAACGGTCTCCCTTGGCATGTTGTAGAGAAAGCTATCAAAGCAGAGCAGAGATGGCTAACTGACGTGCTTGATTTTAATCCAAAATTTGGAGGAGAGGAAGATGATATGGGTATCCCCGGCGTATCAAAAGACGAAATGCTCCGTCAAACTGCTATATCCATTGTGGGTGGAAAGATCCGTGCACGTGAGTATAAAACTCCTAAGATTAATGGCTTATGGACTGATGACTCACATAGGTGGAAATCGATGGCAAAAGAAGAGCGACACGGCGGGGATTGGCATAAAGCAATGATGGCCCTTGTTCGAAAACATTTTGAGCAGGCGGATTTCGAGGTGGTGCGTGAACCATATTTAAACCATGGACGTGCAGACTTGGGTGTGTATAAGGGGGGTCACCCGAATCTGTACGTGGAAATAGGTACCACTACCCTTTTTAAGGTTTGGTACAATCTTAAATCTATGCCAAATAGTATATTCCTTTTCGTTCCGACAGTTTACTCTGCGATAGAGTTCTGGACCGAATAGCTCATGTCATCACCCCCCTATTTCCCAGAGTTTAAGCGTGTTCTCCAGTGGGCATCAACGTGCCGACCTCGGCCCACTCGCTGCGGCATGGGTTCGCCACCTATCTTGCCGAACAGGGCGCCAACCCGGCGGCCATTCAAATTTTGCTGGGCCACGAATCGCTGCACACCACTTCTCGCTATGTGCACGCCTCGGACCGCTACGCGGAGAAAACGCACCGGCGGTTCCACCCATTGAAATGAAAAGCGTCTCTGCGACACTTGCCCCGTATCAAGCTACGCTTTGGTACCTGGGTCCACCGCCAATACGCGAGCGGCCGAAGCCATTGACAGCTAGTATCATTATATGGTATGCATAAATTAGCGCATTGACAAAGCACAATAGCTCCCCGTTTTCCTCTAGACTCCTCGGCATCCAATTCCGGGTGCCAAGGATCCCTGGAGGAAACGGGCGGTTCCTTCCGGGGTCTGTTTCCCGCCCACCTGATGATGGGAGGCGTCTATGCAGTATCTTGGCAAAGTCGCAACAAGGGAGAAGGCGTACTGTTTCATCAGCATCGGTTCCATCACCACGGAGAACGGCGAACCCGCCAATCTCCAGTCGGACCAGGACATCTTTCTCCACATGGAGGATGTCTCGGGCGACCTCAAGGTCGGCGACAGCGTGACCTTCGAGGTGCTCCCCGACCGCAAGCGCGGCGATGGGGCCCTCCGCGCCGTTCGCGCCATCCGCTACGTCGAGGCCGAACTCCTGCCCGCGGGCGAGCCCATCCCGGGCTTCTCGCTCGCGGTCCGCGACCACAGCGCCCAGGATACGGCGCTCGTGAAGTTCCGCCACCCCCTGCACGCGATGATGAAGGACGTGCCCGAGGCAACGGTGGCCACGGTCGTCGAGAACCGGCCCATGCCGCGGATTTCCCGGAGCCACGAGCGCCTGCCCGAGGACCAGGAGCTCCTCTTCACCGAGTGGACGCTCCGGCAGATTTTTCCGATGCTCGGCAGCTTCGGCATGAGCTACCGGGTGGACGAGATCAATGACGCCGAGTTCGAGCGCTGCTTCGAGGCCGAGCTCGAGCGCCACCGCACGCTGGGCCTCCAGCAGCAGGTTGGCGTCATGGAGGATCAGGTCAAGAACTTCAAGCAGGTTCGGGCCGCACTCCGCATGATGTGGGAGGAGCACGTCATCCGGCCGGACACCGTGATCCCGATTAAGTACCTGCCTGACCTCTTCATGGCCTGCCCGGTCTGGTTCCATTGGACCGCGAATCCTGATAGGGCGCTGCGCAGGCATAGCAGCGGGGATCCGAACTTCGCGGCCCCCACCTTCTGGAAGCTTTTCCCGAACGACCACTGGGTGGATACGTTTTCCCTCTTCAACTACCGGTTCCGGCCGCTTGCGATCTATCGCGGCGAGATCATCCCGCCCGCGGCCACGCGGCGGATGGACCTGGCGCGCCACCTCTTCGACCACGTGGTCATTGCCACGCCCTACCACGACGTGGCTGCCTCGGAGTGGGAGGCGTTCGCCTGGCAGCGAGCGCTTGATCCCTACGTGATCGGGTTTAAGGAAGGACTTCCGTTCTTCATGGTCCTGGCCCGCTTCAGCGACTCCGGGACCTTCCCGCTCTTTCACGAGCTCGTCGGCGACACCATCGAGTTCCTGAAGTCGTGGCAGCCGAGGATCGAGGCGGTCCTGCAGCGAGAAGGAGACAGATCCATGAGCTGGGCCGCACCGGACCGCACGCAGTACGCGTGGAACATTTCCGGGTACGATATGGGGAAGCGGCTCCGCGGCCGATTGGCCGAGCTCGCGAAGGCCTTCGAGAGCGGCAAGCTCTTCGATTGGCTCCGCGGCGAGACGGACCACGCCCCGGTGAAGTCCTAACCTCACGTTCGGCAAGATCGCCGACAAGCGCTCATCCTTCGGGGTGGGCGCTTTTTCTTTAGTGCCCGGCGATGAACTCGATCAGACCCTGGCCGCGCTCGAGCTGGAGAATCCGGTCAAGGTAGGGCATCATGAGCGCCAGGCCTTCCCGATCGTCGGTCGTGTTCCCCTTGGTCGTGGCGAAGATGAGCCCGACTAGGTTTCCGCTCCGGGTGAAGAGGGCCGTGCCTGAACTGCCCTGCTGGAGGATGATGCCGCCGCGGGAGACGTAGCCCTCGGCCGTGGCCGGGTCGCCGTCAAGGTCGGCGTAGCCGTCCACGCGGAGTAAAGAGAACACCAGGTTTGAATTCGCGGACGTAGTCAAGCTCTGGAGGAATTCTGAAGGGTAGCCGAGGGTGAGGAGTATTGAACCGCGCTCGGCGAGATCAAAGCTCACCGGAGCTGCGGCGAAGGGCTCCCGGGAATCAACCAACCGCAGGAAGGCGATATCGCGCTCTGGCACATCGGTGTTGGCGATTTTTTGGGTAGTGCTGGCGCTGAAGATGATTGTGATCCCGGCAAATCGCTCGGCCGGATTGCCGTGGCGCGCCTGACAGTTTTCTTCTCCGGCGCGCGCGATCACTTCGGCCACATGGGCGTTGGTAAGGACTAACCCCCGCTCGTTCACGATGACCCCGCTTGCGGCAAAGATCTCCCGCGGGGTGGTGCAGAAAATTTGCACCACGGCCCGCGAGAACCGGGCGTAGAATTCCTGGTCGGAGAGCTGGAGCTCCTGCGGCGGCCCCTTGGCTTGGCTCTCCTCGGCAGGGCTCGGGGCAGGCGGTGGCGGCGGCGTGGTTTTTAGCGCTGGCTCGGGTTTTTTGGCCGGAGGAGCCGGGAGCGGAGTCGGTTCGGGCGGCCTCTTAACTTGGCTCGGGGCCGGCGGGGGCGCTCCGAACATGAGATCGTCCAGCTCCGGCGGTTCGATCAGCGGCGGCGGAGCCGGCTGGATGAGGTCAAACAAAACAACGGCTGAGGCAATGATGGCGAGCGCAACGATGCAGATACGTAGCATGATAGGCACGGGGCTGGTTACAGATAGTCCAACGGATTAAGATATCCGCCAAACGGCGAGAGCGGCAGGGTCATTGCTCGGCCGCAGACCCGGCTCTGGAGCTGGCCTACTTGGACCGCTTGGCGCGCAAAGACCGAGAGGTGCAGGTGCGGCCCGGTGGCATAGCCGCTCGACCCGGAGTAGCCGATGAGCTCGCCGCGATTTACGGCCTGGCCGGGCTGGACCTTGATCAGCGAGAGATGGGCGGAAAGGGTGGCGAGGTTATTGGGGTGATCGATCAGGATCCACCGGCCGTAGGAGGCGCGGCGGCAGGAGACATCGGTATCGCCGGCGGAACGCACCACTCCCCGCTCGCTCGCGAACACCGGGGTGCTGATGGCGGCGCGGAGATCAATGCCGTTATGTCCTTTGCCGCTGTAGCCGCCGGCGCGGGCAAAGGCGGTGTTGCCGAAGTACTGGGTGATGAAAATAGGTTCGGGCAGGGGCCAGCCCAGGATCCCCGATCCGGGCGCGGGCAGGAGTGATGGGTCGAAATCGGCCTTTAGGCTCGCCTCGAGGGCATTCACCTCCGCTTCGAGCGCCCCGCGCCGGCGCTCGACTTCGGCCAGCAATTCCTGGTAGCGCCGCTCCTGGTTTTTGGTTTCGGCCAGGAGGTTTTGACGGGTTCTCCGTTCTTCGAGCTCGAGCGCCTTTTGATCGGCGAGATCCTCGGCCAGCGCGGCCAGCTCCAGGCGCTTCCCTTCGGCCGCGCCCTTGCGATCTTTTAATTCTTCGCGCTCGAGCCGCAGCGCGGCCAGTGCGGTATGGATCTCGCGCTGGATGCCGAAGAGCGAGTCCACGGCATTGAAAAACGAGGCCAGCGTTTCGTTCTTGATGAGGATTTCCATGGGTGTTTCCTGGTCGGCCGCGGCGATCAGGCCGATGAGGCGGCCGAGGCGGGCGCGCCCGCGCTCAATGGCGGCCTCTTGCGCCTTGATTTCTCCTCCCAACTGCTGGATTTCAAGGTTGGTGCGCTCGATCTTGGCCTTGGTGAGGCGGATGGAGGCGTCAAGGCCTTTGATGGCGCGGTCCAGCGACGCGATGCGGGACTGGAGCGTATTGGCTTTGAGTTCAATCTGGCCGATGGCCGCCCGGTGTCGC
>CAYJUW010000045.1:0-5737 GCA_964373495.1 uncultured Candidatus Saccharibacteria bacterium
TGCGCCTTCATCCTCGCCGCAGAGCGGCGAGGTATTCGGCGCGGGCGGTAATAAAATTGTTAACAAACATGCCAGCCGCGAATTAGCTCAGCGCTTTGCCATGATTGAACGTTGGTGCGCCCCAAGGCGCTCCAGCGCCATGCCCGTCCGCGGCCCATCATCCTTTGGCCATGCCGGCGTGGCGCTCTAGCCGTTCTATTCGCTTGGCGTGCATCCGCAGTTCCATTTCCAGCGCAGTGACCGTCCGCAAGAGCGGGCCCATCGTAACGTTCAGGTCGTGGATGTCCTGTTGGATAAGATCAAGGCTGTCGGCGATGAGCCGGATATCCTGTTTCGTCGCCAGGCGCGACTCAAGGTCATCGAAACCGCGTTTTGTGATACGGGCCAACTCCTCAACTTGCTCCTCAATGGATTTCTTCTTTGGCATGGTGTGCAATACTGAAGCGGGCGACCTCCGACTATCGCTTGGCCATAATGCTCCGTTTATACACCTCCAAGTGTTCTAAGGCAATGCCCGTGCCTTTGGCCACGCATAAAAGCGGGTCTTCGGCGATCTTGGCCGGAACGCCGATTTCGCGGTAGACCAGCTCGTCAATGTTGCGCAACAGCGAGGTGCCGCCGGACATGACAATCCCCCGCTCCATGATGTCGGCGGCCAGCTCCGGCGGCGTGTCGGCCAGGACCCGCTTGATGGCCTGCACGATTTCGCGCAGCGGCTCGGCAATGGCCTCGGTGACCTCCGAGGAGTAGATGGTCACCGTTCGCGGCAGACCGGTCAGAAGGTCGCGGCCCTTAATGGGCATGGAGACGTCCTCTTCGAGCGGGACCGCGCTCCCGATTTTTATTTTTATGTCCTCGGCGGTGCGATCGCCAATGGCCAGGTTGTAGTGCTTCTTGATGTAGTCGGCAACGGCCTGGTCGAGCTTGTTCCCGGCGACTTTGACCGAGCTTGAAGCCACGATGCCGCCCAACGAGATGACGGCAATATCGGCCGTGCCGCCGCCGATGTCCACCACCATGTGCCCGGCCGGCTCGTTGATGGGGATGTTGGCGCCGATGGCCGCCAGCACCGGCTCCTTGACCACGTAGGCCGCTCGGGCCCCGGCCTTGGTCGCGGCCTCGACCACGGCCCGGCGCTCGGTCGAGGTCACGCCGGCCGGAACGCTGATCATGACCTCGGGCTTGATCAAGCGGATGCGCCCCGCGGTCTTGTCGATGAAGTAGCGGAGCATGGCCTCGGTCACGCGGTAGTCGGCAATGACGCCGTCTTTCAAAGGCCGGTAGGCAATGATCGTATCCGGCGTGCGGCCGATCATCTCTCTCGCCTCGTTGCCCACGGCCAAAATGCGGTTGTCGTCCACCGACACCGCGACCACCGAGGGCTCGTTGACCACCACCCCTTTTTGGGGCACAAAGACGAGGGTATTGGCCGTGCCGAGATCAATGCCGATTTTGCGGATGAACATGATTTGCCGAAGCCCTAAATCCTAAGCCCTAAATCCTAAACAAATTCAAAACTCAAATGCCCAAATCTAAAAGCCGTTTTACTCATTGGAGTTTTTGTCATTTGGATTTGTTTAGAACTTAGGGTTTAGAAATTAGGAATTTATCCGTTTGATATCCGCCCCCAGCGCCCGTATGCGCTCGTCAATCCGTTCGTAGCCCCGGTCAATGTGCTCCACCCCGCTGATCTCCGATACGCCTTCGGCCATGAGCGCAGAGATGACGTGGGCCATGCCGGCGCGGATGTCCTGCATGACCATCTTCGTGCCGGCGAGGGGGGTCGCGCCCCGGATCAAGCAGGTATGATTATACCGATTGCCGTCAAAACGGCAAGGGACGGCGCCCAAGCAGGACGGGATGAGCGTGATGTCCGCGCCCATGCGGGCCAGGTCCTCGGTATAGTGGAAGCGGTCCTCGTATACGGTCTCGTGGATAATGGATTGCCCGCTTGCCTGAGTTAAGAGCACGGCATAGGGCTGCTGCCAGTCGGTCATAAAGCCGGGGTGGGTGTCGGTTTCAATATGGAGCGGCGCCAAGGACTTCTTTCGGTAAAAACGGATGCCGGAGGGCATGATGTCGTATTCTCCGCCGGTGCGGCGCAGGGAGTTTAAGAAGGTGATCAAATGCTCCTGCACGGCATCGGCCACGAAGATCTCGCCCTGTGTCGCCAGGGCCATGGTCGCGAAGGACGCGGCCTCGATCCGATCCGGAATCAGCCGGTGGGTTGTCCCGTGGAGCTCCTCGACGCCCTCGATGTAGCAGGCGCGGTCGGCTCCGAATTCAATGATCGCGCCCATCTTTTGGAGCATCTTGACCATGTCCACGATCTCCGGCTCAACGGCGGCATTGGAGATGGTGGTCCGGCCGCGGGCCCGTACCGCGGCCAGGATGGCGTTTTCGGTCGCGCCGACGCTGGGGTAGGGCAGGGCGATCGCCGCGCCGTGCAGGCCTTGCGTGCTGGCGCGGAAGAGTTCGGGCGTGACCTCGAGCCGCGCGCCCAGCCGCTCGAGTGCCGTGATGTGGAAGTTGACCGGCCGGGGCCCGAGGTAATCCCCGCCCAAGGTCGGCACTTCGGCCCAGCCCACCCGCGCCAAGAGCGGTCCGATGGCCAAAATAGGGATGCGGTTTTTCCGCGAGAGCGCCTTCACCCGCGGGTTTAAAATCTCCGGCGTTTGAATGGTCAGCCGATCGCCGGAGCGCTCCACCCGGCTGCCGACGGCTCGGCAGAGCTCGACGACGATCTCCGTCTCGCCGATTTCGGGAACGTTCTCCAGCGTCACCGGCTCTGCCGTCAGCAGAGACGCGATCAGGAGCTTATTAACGGAGTTTTTGGCACCGGCCAGGCGCACCGTGCCCGAAAGCGGTTTTCCGCCCGTGATCACAAGCGTTTCCATTGGGTTATGGTACCCCGGCGCTGGGCTTGCCCTCCCATTGACTATTTTTAACAGTTATTGCATTCAAAATTTCCGGCTGCCCGGCTCCCATCCTTTCCTTTTCTCTACGACTACGATACAACTTAGCTATATGCCCGCCCTTGAGAAACCCTTGCGCCGCAAAATTTTCTACCTGATGGTAGCGCTCTTTGGGGTCGTCGCCCCCCTCATCGTCCTCTACTCCCAGGGCTATATCGTGGACTTCAAGAGCCGCGGGTTTGTTTCCACCGGCGGCATCTTCGTCAAAACCTCGCAGCCCGGCGCGCGGGTTTTGGTGGACGCCGAACGCTCCGGCGAGACGTCCTTCATCTCTCATGGCGCCTTGGTCACGAACCTCCTGCCCAAGCGCTACACCGTGCGCGTGGAAAAGGACGGCTTCCAGCCGTGGTCCAAGGTGGTACGCGTCTCTGATCAGGAGGTGCTCGAATTCCGGAACGTCTTTCTCCCTCCGGCTTCAATCACGCCGACGGCCGTGTTCCGCACGCCCCGAAACCTGCCGGCCCGCCTCGTGGCCCTCGAAGGTCGAAGCGAGGTGGCGGTTGAATCCGGAAGGGCGGATCAGCCGACGAGCGTGTTCATCGTGGATCTGGAGGAACGATTGGCGCGGATAAACATTCCCCGCGTCAGCCGCTGGTTTTGGGATGCGGCCGCGCAGCAGTTTGTCATCGGCCGCGCCAGCGACGGACAATTACACTGGAGCCGCCTGGCCTGGAGCCCGGACGGCGCGGCTAAGGAGGAGCCGGTCGCCTTCCGCGGTTTGCCGGCCGGCTTCTCGGCCGAACGCATTCAGCCCCATCCCCGCGATCCTGGAGAATTTTACTTTTCCGCCGGCGGCGCGCTTTTTCTCCAGAGCCGATCCAGCGTCCCCATTCCCATTGCCGAACAGCTCCACGCCTATGCCGTGACCCGCGAGCACATCTACTTCGTCAGTAAGAACGGTTTCTTCGTGGAGTCGGACCTGAACGGGCAGAGTACCAAGATCCTCGGCCGGAAGGGCCTCTTCCTTGACGCGGATCAGCCGGCGCGTATCATCGCCTCGCCCGATGGGGACGTCGCCGTATTGGATTCAGCCGGCGGTCTCTTCCTGTATCAGCCGGCGTACGATCAGGAACTCCAGTTGATTTCCGGGAATGTCCGCGGCATTGATTTTTCGGCCAATGGCGACCGGGCGCTCTTCTGGGATGAGCACCGGTTTTGGATCTACTGGCTCAAGGATAACGCCGAGCAGCCCTTTGACCTCCGCCGCACCAAGAAACCGGTCTTCTCTACCGAGGCGCCCATTCTCCAGGCCTCTCTCGATGTGAAGGGAACGCATATCTTGTACGCCACGAAGGACGGCATCCGTATGAGCGAGGTGGATGATCGCGGCGGGGTGAATGCCTACACCCTCGTGGCCGAGCCGGTCAGCACCTTTGCGCTCGACAAGCAGGAGCTCGCCCTCTACTGGCTCCGAGGCCCCCTGCTTTTCCGGGCAAACCTGAAGTGAGTGGCAGCCGATCAGCAATAAACAATTAGCAGTAAGCAACGTAGTATACCGCCCCGATGTCCATCGGGGCGGTTTGGGGTTAGCGCGTTGTCTACCTCCTGGGGCGCTATCCTACCGTTTGGCCCATTGTGGGGCCCGGCGCGCGCCTTTCAGGCCGAATTTCTTGCGCTCCTTCATGCGCGGGTCGCGGGTCAGGAAGCCGGCCCTCTTCAGGCGTTTCCTAAAATCCGGGTTAAAGAGGACCAGGGCCCGGGCCGTGCCGTGGCGGATGGCTTCGGCCTGGGCATGCAGGCCGCCGCCGGAGACATGAGCCGATACCCGGAAGCGGTCGGTGGATTTCATGATGTCAACGGCTTCGGAGGCAATGTGCTGGAGACGCGGATACCGGAAGTACTCCGCGAGGGGCTTTACATTCACGGCCATGCTCTTCTCGCCGCGGGTGAAGAGGCGCACCCGGGCGACTGCGGTTTTCCTGCGGCCTACCGCTTCCCAGTAGTGCTCCGGGGTCTTTTCCCGGGTTGCCGTTTTGACCGGAACGGTTGGCTTCGGCGCGCGTTCAACGACTTCCGGCGCTGAGGCACCGGCGGCTGCTTCCTTCTTTGCCGCCTTTTTGATGGGGGTCTTTTTCGCGGCCCGTTTTGTGGCTGGCTTCTGGGGAGGCATCGTGTGTTCAAACCTTAAATACGAAGCACGAAATCCTAAACATAAGTTAATTGTCAATTTTCAATGGCCAATTTTCAATGCTTCAATTTTTAACTGTATTCGTAATTGAAAATTGGGTAATTGGAGTTTGATTGATGATTGAAAATTGATAATTGATAATTTTTGGGATTTGTTTCTGATTTCGAATTTAATGTCGTTATTTCTGCGCTGGCGCGCCCTTGTAGATGAAAAGCTGTTTTAAGAGTTGCTTGCGGAGTTTATTCTTGGGCAGCATGCCGGCCACGGCCTGGCGCACCATCTTGCGCGAATCGCGTGCGCGCATCTCCTCGGCGCTGAACTCTCTCAAGTGGCCGAGGTAGCCGGAATGGCGGTGGTACGTTTTCGTTGTGCCCTTCCGTCCGGTCAGCACCAGACGGTCGCTCTCGGTTACCATAATTCGCACCGGGGCCTTCCGGCGCCGCTCAAACGAAGGTTGGTGCTTGCCCATGAGCAGTACGGCGACTTTCGTGGCCATCCGTCCGAGCGGCTCCTGTGAGGCGTCAAAGGTGTGGGTTTCCATCACGAGCTCGTTAAGCAAGTTAAGTGAATTAAGTGAATTAAGCTTTGGGACGGTTGCTTAACTCGCTTAACTTGTCCCGCAACTTCCGCGAAC
>CAYJUW010000046.1:0-3284 GCA_964373495.1 uncultured Candidatus Saccharibacteria bacterium
TTACTATCTCTTTAGCAAATTGTTCATCCTCGTACCGCGTCGTTGCGTTTCTTCGTACGTTGTATTTATCCACGCCGACGTACTTGCTTGCCCCAGCGTCGTGAGCAAAATTCTCGATCGAAGTAACCCATCTGTCTGGTATAGTTTCATCAACCTCGCCGCAGCCCAAATCAATCAGCGGCCGTCCGTGTAAAAGCTGCTTAAGAACTCTCCGCTTATTATCACCCATGTACCTATATAGCCCAACTAAGCTATTTTTGTACGCCTCGTCTTTAACTTCACTAACCAGCGCCTCAAGTCCCTCTTCTTTCATATACTTCCGCCTTTCTCTATTCTCTTCTAGATCGGCTTGCATTCGTTTTTCACGGAAGGTATCGAGTAACTGATCAAGCGGCATGTCAGGCTGAAGTTTTCGTAAACTATATACATCCAGCACATCCTCCAGAGTCATTCCCCACGACTCCCTTATAGTCGATTCCGCAACCTCGGTGATATACCGCAACTGCCTCGAATATGGAATTTTTTGGGGCGGTCTGGTGGCATAGAGTTCTTTTACAAACTTGCATACGTCCTCGGCTTCCCTCGCACTTACTTCTCGAAAAACAAACTGTCCATGAGGCCTATCGACAAACAATATCGAGAAAATCAGCGTTGAGGACGCTAAGTTTAGTTCATCTTTATCTACCGCATTTGGGTTATATTCTGGCAAGTCAGGCAACTCAAGCACCGTAAAAAGCGATGATGTTTCTCTAAAAACTGTCAGAAACTGACGAGATATTTGTTTTTTATACTTATCAGTTAACTCCGGCTCGCCAGCTGGAGCTCCAACAAAACGAAACTTCTTTTCTATGGCTACAAGAGATCTATATAGCCCAAAGGCGAGTTGGTCTATCTCTGTTATCTCTGTATCCCCTTCTTCTCTCTCTGCAAAATTAACATCACTCAAAAGCAAATTCATTCTTCGTTCAACATTCTGGACGGCTTTAATATGCGAAACGGTTACTTCGTCGCGAACATGAGGGAAATACTCGTTAACTTTCTGTCTTACCTGCTGTTCACTGAATTGCTCTGGTATTTTTTCGAGTTCCATACTCAATGCTTCCACAAATTAGTTTCTCTTACCTAATTACCCATATATTATAATTTTTGTTTTCGGAGCAGCATAGCATTAATAGCGACAATAACCGTGCTTGCCGACATAAACACAGCGGCGAGCGCGGGTTGTAATAATATGCCCTTGAACGCAAGCGCGCCGGCGGCAAGCGGCAGTGCTACCACGTTGTATCCGAAAAATTTTATCCACGCACCAGAAGACCGCGGGCTTGCCCGTGGAGCTTCATTTATTACACTTTTAATTTTGCTTCGACCCTTTTTAATAATACCGCATTGGTGGCTACAATAATAGATGAAGCCGACATAAGAAGTGCCGATATTTCGGGACGAAGCGACCAACCGAGTGAGTTGTAAAACACGCCGGCCGCAACCGGGATAGATAGTACATTATAGATTGCTGCCCAAAAGAGATTCTGTTTCATTTTAATTACCGTTGCTTTACTCAATCGAAGCGCCGCAACGATATCATAGGGGTCGGATTTCATGAGCACGATGTTGCCGGTCTCAATGGCCACGTCCGTGCCGGCGCCGATGGCAATGCCGATATCGGCCTGCGCCAAGGCCGGCGCGTCATTGATGCCGTCTCCCACCATGGCCACAAACTTACCCTCATCTTGCAATGTTTTGACGTATTTGGCTTTATCTTCGGGAAGTACTTCGGCGAAGTAGCGGTTAATGCCGAGTTCGCTGGCAACGGCTTTGGCAACTTGTTGGTGATCCCCGGTAATCATGACCACTTCCAGTCCGAGGGTCTGAAGGGCCGATACCGCTTTCTTGGCCGAAGGACGAATGGTGTCGGCCACGCCAATGGCTCCGGCGATTTGGCCGTCAATGGCCACAATGCTGATGGTATTTCCGGCATCAAGGAGCCGATTTATTTCGCTTTTAATCGGCGAGAGGTCAACGTTGTTTTGTCGCATCAGCCGTTCAGTGCCGGCGATAACGGTTTTGCCGTTTACCATGGCGCGAACGCCGTGACCGCCGATGGCTTCAAACTTTTCCACTTTATGATCGGTTTCAATGCCGCTCTTTTTTGCTTCGGCAAGGATGGCGGAGCTTACAGGATGATTTGACCCGCGCTCAACCGCTGCGGCAAGAGCGATGAGCTCATGGCGGTTGAAGCCCGGCCGCGCGACTACTTCGGTTACTTTTGGTTTGCCTTCGGTAAGCGTGCCGGTTTTATCAAGCACGATTGTCTTGAGCCGAGAAGTATTTTCAAGCGTAGTCGCGTCTTTAATCAAAATATTGTGCTTGGCGCCAATACCGGTGCCGACGGCCACGGCCGTAGGGGTAGCCAGTCCCAGCGCGTCGGGGCAGGCAACGACTACCGTTGAGACCGCAAAAGTGAGCGCGGCGAGAAGCCCGGCTCCGGCGCCAAAGTACCAGCCCAAAAACGCGGCAAGACCCGAGCCGATGGCGACGAGGACGAGCCAGCCGGCGGCTTTATCGGCCAGGCGCTGGCCGGGCGCTTTGGAATTCTGGGCGGTTTCAACGAGTTTAATGATTTGCGCCAAAACCGTCTCGGCTCCGACCTGGGTTGCTTTGAATTGAATTGTTCCGGTCTGATTCACCGATCCGCCGATAACTTTCGCGCCGATGGTTTTGGCAACCGGAATGGACTCTCCGGTTATGAGCGATTCGTCAATGGCGGTCTCGCCTGCGGTGATTACGCCGTCCACCGGCACTTTGTCGCCGGGCCGCAAAACGACAATGTCGTTATGAATAATTTCCGCGCTTGGAATTGATATTTCTTTGCCGCTCCGGATAACATTTGCTTTCGGCGGCACCAGATCGAAAAGCGCGCGCAAAGCATCGGATGTGCCGCGGCGCGATTTCATTTCCATCCAGTGACCGAATAAAACGAAGGTGACCAACAAAGCCGCCGCCTCATAAAAAGTTTCCGACTCCGGACGAATCGCCGTGATAAGCACGCTAAAAAGATAGGCCGCCAAAACGCCGGTGGCGACCAGCACGGCCATGTTGAGCTTTTTTGCCTTGAGCGAATAGTAGGTGCCGGTGATAAAGATTGAGCCGGTCCAAAAGACGATTGGAGTTGTGAGTATAAGAAGAAGCCAGTTTACCGCTATGGGCGTCGGCAGATGCAGTCCAAAAAAATTGATGCCCACCGGCGAGTAGAGAAAAATCGGAATGGAGAGCAGGAATGAAACCCA
>CAYJUW010000046.1:3384-5680 GCA_964373495.1 uncultured Candidatus Saccharibacteria bacterium
ACTGGGTCGTGGTCGGCATGTGCATTTTGCACTTTGATTTTTGCACTTTGCATTTTTATAAGTTCCATTCCGCAGCCGGGACAGCGGCTGGGTTCCGATTGCCGCACTTCCGGATGCATGGGGCAGGTGTAAATAACTTCGTCGTCCGTTCCCCGCTTCTTGTTACCGGTATCGTGGTTGTTATGACGCGAATGGTTCATGTTTTATTTTACATTCCACTTAAATGTGCGCTCAGGCACTCCGCCGACGTTCTTTATTTTTAATTCCACATAGGATGGCGCCGGATTTATCGCTTTAAACGCCAACAGCCCTTCGCGGTGATGGCCGCCGGATCCCGGCCCTTCCCAAGAAATCGGCCGATAGGCGTTGCCTTGATCATCCGCCAAAGACACCGCCATCAACGGATCGTCGTCCAAGCTTCCGGAGTGGGTATCAAAGACTACTTGGAATTTCCATGTCTCCACGCCTCTGCCGAACTCAACCGGAGTCGCCTTGATTGTTACCGGCGGCTGGTCATTGGTTTGCGTTTCCCAGTTGCCCTTCGCCGTATTCATCGGCTGTTCGGTTTGTTGGTTATTGCCCGGCTGCGGCTCTCCGCGGTTAAAGATTCCAAAATAGAAAAGAGCGACAGCGATTAAACCAACAATTAGGTAGGGTAAATACTTCATACTTGCTTCCCGACCGAGGCGGATCCGCCTCGGGCGGAAAATTTAACGATTCTCTTTGCGATAGAGAACATTCCGCCGAGATTAAACAAGAGGCCTATCCAGAAAAGCTCAACCTGGTACTGCGCGGCCAACGTCACCATGCCGACAGCGCCAAGAATGGGGAGCAAATTTACAAGGTAGTGGGTACAGCAGGAAATCATCGCCGCCGTAGAGGTAGCGCCGGTCATTCCCAAAACTTTGCCGCCACCCGCGCCCCCATGGATAAGATTGCGGAGATAGGTATACAAACCGACTTGAACGCCGAAGCCGATAGCAAGACTCACGATAAAATACCAAAAAGAAGAAAATTGATCTTGAGCAAAGTTCCAGCCCGATACCAAAGAAAGAACGGCAAAATAAACTCCGAGCAAAATACCGCTTGCGGCCATGCCGTACATAGCTGGTTTGAGGATGGTTTTACGCATGCGGCTTTACTCGTCGCCAGGCGATATGTTCGTACACGCTCGACCAGAAGAAACCAAAGCTCAGCGCGAACAAAAGTTCTTCCAACGGAACGCCAAAAACCAAAACCCCGGAAATATCTTTCAGATTCCACACCTGCTCTACGTAGCCGGGGTACGCGGCAATGAGCGTGAGAAAATAAACAAAATAAATTCCCAAAAATACCACGTCGCTTACAATCATTTTCTTTTTGAGATCGGGGCGGCAATACCAAGTGGCAAGGCCTCCAAGAACGAGAGCGATAGCAGAGGTGTAAATCGGATTAAGCGGTGTGGCCAGCGCCAGTACTAGGAAGATGATCGGCGCAGACAAGATAGTCCAGAGATGATACTGATGACGAGGAGAATGTTGATCCGACGTCGAGATTTTCTCATGCCGGGCGCGAAAGATGCGCTCATACAACACAACCGCAATACCGCCGATGCCGAACGAGAAAATCAAACTTTCTATGTCAAAGCCGGTTCGATGAGCGAGATCAAAAAGCGAGGGCGGATTCCAGTACTCCGGGACAAAGAGCGGTTCGGCAAACCCCAGAAGCGAAGTCCATAAACTCACGATGAGCATCTCTTTTTTGCTCTCTTTGTTTTTTAAGAGCGCGTAGACGATGCCCCAAACGACAATGAGGAATGCGCTCCATAAGAGCCAGGCCAATTGCGGTTCATGTATTGAATTCATGAGTAGCCGGTTCCTTTTTTCTATGGTTGCCTTCGGGGATGCACTTTACGGGATTCTTAAGGCAGAGCATCGGTTCGCGGCTCATTCTTGTTTTCAACCAAGCTTACGTTATGCATCCAGACGAAGTACCACGCAAAAATCCAGGCAAAGATAAAGAAGTAGACGGCTCCCAGCACCACGCTCCCCGCGTTTATCCAGGTAAACCCGGGAAGGGTTTCGAAAATCGCATGGTGCAGTTCTACGCCTCGGGCGGTGCGCAAAGGGAGGAACCCGCCGAGAATACAGACGGCATACACCGCCTCCGCGCCAAGTGCGCACCTCCAACCGTATTTTTTAAGCGAAAGTCGCTCCATATTTTTTCGTTGGTAATTAGTCCGTTTCGTAACCACTGATGGTGCTATTCATCAGTGGCAATGCTGCAAAAGAGCGAAAATCGATGTCTGACGTCATAT
>CAYJUW010000047.1:0-5590 GCA_964373495.1 uncultured Candidatus Saccharibacteria bacterium
ACCGACCGCTTCTTTAACCCCATGAGGTACCCGTAGGCCGAGAGGGCCGCGGTGACGCCGTCGCCGGCCGAGATGTTGTTTTGCTTGTAGAGCTCGTCCGTAACGTCACCGGCGGCAAAGATGCCCAGTTTTGTGGTCGCACTCGTTTTATGATCCACGACGATCTCCCCGAACTGGTTCAGTTCAACAAGTCCCTTCACAATTTCTGAATTCGGCACCGAGCCGATCTCAACAAAAACTCCATCAAGCGGAAGCTCTTTGATCTCTCCGCTCTTCGCGTCCTTGTAGCGGAGGCCGGTGACGAATTTGTCACCGAGGACTTCCTGCGTCTCGGCATTCAAAATCAGCTTCACCTTCGGATTTGTTTTCACCTGCTCCTGGGTGATGGGGTCGCCCTTCAATTGATCTCCGCGATGCAGGAGGTAAATTCCCGTGGCGTAGGGAAAGAGATCCACCACGGCCTCCAGCCCGGCATTGCCGCCGCCGATCACGGCCACGCGCTTGCCAGACATCACAGGAGCGTCGCAGGTGCTGCAATACATCACCCCCTTGCCTTCAAACTTGTCCTCGCCGGGGACGCCGAGCTTCCGGCGCCGGGCGCCGGAGGTCACGATGATGGTCTTGGTCTGGTAGCGGCCGCCCTTGTCGGTCTCAACTTCGTAGTCGCAGGGTCGCTTTGAATCCGCACAGGGAATCTCGCGCACCGCGGTCACCTTCTCCGGCATCTTGATCTCGATCGTCTCCTGGGCCCGCAGGTGCTCCTCGAAATTCTTGGCCAGGTCATAGCCGGTGATGGTCTTGGTCCCGATCCAGTTCTCGATGTTGTCCGACACCATGCTCTGCCCGCCGAAGGATTCGGTGATCAAAAGGGTTTTTAATTTTTTTCGAGCGGCGTACACTCCGGCCCCAACAGCCGCCGGCCCGCCGCCGATGATGATGAGATCGTACATGAAGTATCGATGCGAATATACGAATGTACTAATTATACGAATCTGCTTCGCGCGTCTGTGTCAATGCGGATGACGCGGATAGGCTTTAGGTAGCGGTTTCTGAAATTCACGATCAAACCTAACTTCTTTGCCGACGCTTGGAGATAGCGCTGCAATTGATAAAAGTCCTCTTTTAAAATCAATCGCTTCGCCTTGACTTCGAGAGTAATCTTGTCGTCGATCAAGAAGTCAACAGTATTACCGGTATGGGGGATCTGATACTCACGACGATAGGGTATGTGCGCGGACTTTAGTTTCTGCTCAATGGCATCGCAGTATTGCTTTTCTCGGGCGAATCTGCCGAGTTGATTATGCGCCTCAAAACAGACACCAACTACCAAATATGACAATTCCGGATAGATCAACTTTCCACCCGTTGTATTCGTATCATTAGTATTCATTCGTATATTAGCATCGATACTATGGCACGAATTCCGGCCCTCTGTTCCGATAGGCCTTGATGAACTCCCGAACCCGCTCCGCGGAGAACTCGGCCGCGGAGAATTTATCTACGTGGTTCCAGGCCGCAAGGGCAATATCCGCGTCGTTGGCCTGCCGCGGGGCGACGATGATCTTGCGGCCGAACTCGTGGTGGAACTGCTCAAGCTTGGCCACGAGGCCGGCATCAATTCCCGGCGTATAGCTGATCCAAATGCCGCCGTGCTCGAGGTTATGAATCAGGATCTGATCGGCGATCTCCTCTTGGTAAACCCCCCATTCGGCCGGGGTGGCAAAGTGCGGCCCGGAGGTGGGCGGATTTGAATTATAGGCAAAGGGCGTGCCGAGGGCTACGTGCTCGGCGCCCTGATCCGGATACGTGACCCCGGGGAGTGGGCCGGATGGCCGGCGGCTAAAGGCGACAATCCCGTACACCGCCGCCGCAACAGCCACAACAACCCCGGCGGTAACGAGGGAACGCCTGATTATTTTCGCGCGCCGCGCGGCCGCGATGCGCAGCTCCCGATCGCTTGGCGGGGGCACGCTCGGCTGCAGTTTGGATGGTTCTCGGTCAGTTCCGTTCATACAAATACTGCCACCATGATAAACCGCCTACAGGTACTCCAGCAGCCGCTCGTACTCAATAACGGGAGGGGCGTCCGGGTTGTAACGGGGTGAATATGTATCTCATTTGACCCCCAAAAGTTCCGAAAGCCGCGCCTGGTCGAAGCCAATAACGAACTGGCCGTCCACGTCCGTCACCGGCACGCCGAACTGGCCGGATTTGGAAATCATCTCCTCGCGGGCTTTGGCGTCGGCCGCGACGTTGAACTCCTCGTACGCAACGCCATTCTTCGCAAAAAAGTCCTTTGTCATCTTACAAAAGACGCAGGCCGGCGTGGTGTAAATCTTTACGCGTTTGCCCATAGTCGCCTGTGCGCTACGCGGTTACTTCCCCGACACTTCTATATATTATAGCAGAGCGGCCAACCCCGTTAGAAGTCTGCGATGGTGTTACCCCCACAGAAAAAGTGCCACGCACTTTTTCTGCCCTTTTTGCCGGTATCCACGCGCTAAACCCAAGGGCTCGGAAAACTGGGCAGACTTCTCACGGGGTCAAGCCCCTATCGCGGGGCCATGGCGGCGTCAATCAATGTTTTGAACTGCGGGTACGGCACGGCGCCGACCACCGGCCGGCCGTTGATGAACGTTGTGGGCGTGCCCGAGACCCCGGCGGCCTGGCCGTCGGCCAAGTCCTTGGCCACCTCCTCCCGGTACTTGCCGGCATCCAGACAGCCATCCAACGCCGCGCCGTCCAACCCGATCTCCCGCGCCCAGCGCTTGACATCGGTAACGGTAACGCCGCTGATAGTGCCCGGCCCTCTTCGGTCCTGCTCCTGGAAGATCTTGTCGTGCATCTCCCAGAACCGGCCCTGATCGTCCGCGCACTCGGCGGCCTGGGCATAGGTTTCGGCCATTTCATGAATGGCTACCAATGGAAAATCGCGGTAGACAAAGCGAACCTTGCCGGTCTTGATGTATTCATCCTTCAGCTGCGGCAGGGTATCCCGGAAGAGCTGCCGGCAGAACGGGCACTGGAAATCGCTGAATTCCACAACGGTAACCGGCGCCGAGGGACTGCCGAGGCTCGGATCATCATCCGCAAGATCGCCGGCTCGAGCCGCCCCGCGCGCCAGGCCTGCGCCGCCGGCTGGCGGAGGTGCGGGCGTACCGGAACGGCCGACATAGAACACCGCTCCGGCAATGATCACGCCGGCGGCGACGATAGCTCCAGGAACCAAGAAGTTTCGTTCCTCCATGCATCCCCACGTTAGGGAATGACGCTCGCCATGTCAAACGCCTCCTCGGAAAACCGGGCCCGAGCCGCCCCGAGCGCCACGCCCTCGCCGATGAGTACGCTCGCCGGGCGCTGGTCCTCCGGCCGGTTGATGAGCACCGCGCCGACGAGGCGATCGCCGCGGAAGAAAAACCGCTCATACCATTCGCGGCCGCGGCCGATGCGGCTCACGGCCTCCACGTCCGGCGCTTCGGTCGCCCGACCGATGCAGGCGATGAAGAAACCGAGACACCGGATAGCGTAGGCGGGAATGTTCCGATAGGGCTCGCGCCCTTCGGATGCGGCCGCCAGGTTGCGCCCGGCCACCCGGCCCTGGAGCACGGCATTGCCCCAGGTGCCGCCGACCGTCCGCTGCCTACTCGCCGCATCGGGAACATCGGCAATATCGCCGGCGACAAAGACGCCGGGCACGGTGGTTTCTAAAAACTCGTTCGCGGCCACGCCGCGAGGGGTGAACGCGACGCCTGACCCGGCCAGCCAGGAGACGCGAGGCGCAAGGCCGATGCCGATGCCGAGAAAATCGCAGGCGATCGTCCGGCCTTGCTGGGTACGAATACCGGAGAGCGCCGATCCGCCGCGGATTTCGGCCAGCCCGTCGTTGGTCACGATGGGTTCAACGCCGTTCCGCCGGAAGTGATCATGCAGGAACTCGCCGCCGGCCGCATCCACGAAGCGGCTGAAAAAATGCGGCTCGGCCACGAGGAGGGCGGTCGGGATACCGGCGCGGGAGAGAATATCAAGGTACTCGAGGGCAATGAAGCCGCCGCCGACGACCACGGCGCGCGTCGCGCGGGGGAGGCGCTCCCGCATGCGCTCGGCATCCTCAATCGTCTGAAAACGCGAGACGCCGGCGATCTCTTCGCCGGCGATGCCGAGCGGCCGGGGCCGTCCGCCGGTGGCGATGAGCAGGTTCCCAAATAGCATCTCCTCGCCGCCCGCCAGGCGAATCCGCCGCCCCGCGGCGTCAAGGTCAACGGCATCCCGGCCGAGGTGGAGCCGGATGTTCTTGGCGCGGTAGTCCTCGGCGGCGCGGAGAAAGAGCTGCTCGCGCCCAATCAACCCCTTCACGAAGTGCGGCAGGAGCACGCGGGAGTAAAGCGGGTGCGGCTCCTGGGAGATGACGGCGATGGATCCGTGCGCATCTCCCTCCCGGATGGTCTCCGCGGCCGTCACCCCGGCCACACCCCCGCCGACGATGAGGTAGTCGTAGTAGTTCATGCCCAAAATGCCATCGAGCTCAGTAAGCGAGTTAAGTACATTACGTGAACCAAGTTGTGGCGGCGGCGGCTTACCCTGCCCCGCAACCCCACCTTTCGTTCGAAAGATGGGGTGCATGATCGCGCACCCTAACCCCCGCCCGCCTTGACTTCGCCGCTGTACCCAGCGCTATCAGCATGTGCGCCCACCAGCCCGGGGAGTATACCGGCGTGGTATCCACGAAGCAGTCAAGGCGAAGTCGGGCAGGTCACTTCGTTCGGGATGGTGTGGTGACTTAACTCGCTTAATTCACTTAACCAGCTCCATCTGCTGGCTTATTGTAATAGCCAAATTATGCAAACACAAAACCCCAGTCAAACCGGGGTCTTGTGTGCTGGGCTCTCTAGTACCGCCGTCGCGGGCCGGCGTCTTGCATCCGGGCGCGGTGGCACTCTTTGCAGTAAAGGGGCGAGGTGGGCACGCCGTTCTCGTCGGTTCGCGGCTGGAACGGCAGCGTCTTAATCTCGGCCCCGCACTGCGCGCAGGTCCAGACCACTCCGTCTTTGGGCGTAAACTCGGGTCGCGGCCCAGAGCCGAAGGAATCACGCTGATACATTGAACTGCTCCGAATACGTACTATTTTACGAACGTTCCATACTACGCATTCGCAGCACTTCACGCCTTCGTAAAACATCCGGTATTCGAGAAATTATACGACCTTTTGAAGAACTGGGTTCCTCGCCTACAGGGTAGCACGCCCCCACGGGAATGCAAGCTACCGGGCAAAAGCACAAAGCACAGTATACCAACTACAAACAACGCCCAAAACCCAAAGCACAAAACACGTTTATGCGTTGTTGACGGTGTTTTGTGTTTTGTTTGGGCATTGTCATTTGTGCTCTGTGCGCTCAAAACACGCGGACGATGTCCCGGTAGGTGATCGCCGCCATGAGGGCCAGGAGCAGTACGAACCCCGCCGTGTGGATGGCCTGCTCCAGGCGCTCATTCACCCTGGCCCCGCGCAGGCCCTCGATGCAAAGAAAGAGGATGCGCCCGCCGTCGAGCGCCGGGATGGGCAGGATGTTCAGGAGCGCTAGATTCACCGAGA
>CAYJUW010000048.1:0-5360 GCA_964373495.1 uncultured Candidatus Saccharibacteria bacterium
AAGTCCAAACAAAGCCCAAAACCCAGACATGCACAAAACACAAATAAAACACAAAACCCAAACATACCGAAAACACAAACGAGTTTGTGTTCTGTGTTTTAGGCAGTCTGTGCTTTATTTGTGTTTTGGTTCCTGGGCTTTGTGCTTTCAGAGGTAAGCGGCTCTACAATATGGGAAGATGATTATCAATTTTCAATGTTCAATTTTCAATCAATTATCAATGAATCAATTATCAAATAAATACGATCTCGAAGAACGGGCTGCTAAATTCGCAGAAGATATTATTGATTTTGTCAGGACTATCAAACAGGATGCGGTTAACCGTAGAATTATCGATCAGCTTGTTGGAGCCGCTGGGTCTGCGGGGGCCAATTATTGCGAGGCGGTTGAGGCAGAGAGTAAGAAGGATTTTATCCACAAAATCGGCATCGCGAAGAAAGAAACTAAAGAAACCCAACACTGGTTGCGGTTGCGTGCTAAGGCAAACCCGGAACGTGCAGAAGAAATACGAAAGTTTTGGAAAGAAGCGCACGAACTTTTGCTTATTTTTGCCAAGATTAGCCGCTCCTCTCGTGACGTTTGAAAATTGATAATTCAGTCATTTATTGAAAATTGATAATTGTAAATTGAAAATTATTGTGCTATCATAGAACTATGTACAATTGGTCAGTGGACGAAAAACAGCTGAAAAAATATCCGGAACAATATGCCATCTGGAAGCTGGAGCAGATGATAAATTGGGGTTTGGGCGGCGAGAAGCTCGATGAAAAACTGTTGCGCAAATACTGGCGCAGGCTTTTTCTTGATCCCATCAAAAAGAAATATTTATTTTTTTTGCTATGGCAGGCAAGATAAAAAAACAAGAAGGATGGGCGCAGATTTTAACCCCAGAGCAAAAAAGACTTCATTCACAAAATTGGAATTGTGAAAAAAGAAATAAAAGAAAGTAAGCATTGGTTGCGGCTACTCGCTCGGGCAAATCCAGAGCGTAAAGAAGAAATGCGAAAGTTTTGGAAAGAAGCGCACGAATTACTGCTAATTTTTTCAAAAATAAGCAGATCATCGCGAGGACAGTAAGGTTTGAAAATTAGAAAATTTAGAAATTCATTGAAAATTGCAAAATTGATAATTGAAAATTTTAAGTTGTCATTTTGATTTTTGATATTTACATTTTGCATTTGGAACGCCGTGTGCTGTCGGCCGATGAGATTCTGCGGTTATAAGCTGGCGCAGCTATTCTGTATGGCAACCTCATCATTATAGATTTATTATAGGTAATCATCATCAAAGGCCCATGAACCTCTGGCTCAATCGAATCGTGAATGGGGCGATCCTGGCCGCGGCATTTTTGGCCCCGCTCCTCTTCCTCCCGGTCACGCCCGACCCGCTCTTTATAAAGGTCGTCCTCGTTCAGGTCGCGGCCGTGGTGGCGATCGCGGCCTGGCTGTTGGAAGTTATCGTCTCCAAGCGCCTGCGTTTCACCTCCACGCCCCTAAACGCGCTTTTTCTCCTGGTCGCGCTCATCATGGTGATCGCTCTCCTGGGTTCCCTTGATCCCTGGGGGAGCTTCTGGGGTCCTGACCCCACCGGCGAGAAGGTGGCCAGCGTATTGTCGTTCCTCGTCCTTGCGTTTTTGGCCCAGGCAACATTCGATCGGAGGGATGTGATTCGGGCCGCCAGAGCGCTCATGAGTTCGTTTGCGCTCTTGGGGTTATTCACCCTCACCGCCGTGGTCGCCGGCCAGTGGCTGACCCTTCCGGCGTGGCTGGCCGTAAATCCGGTCGGGACGGGCCGGGCGCTCGGGGGGGCGCTGGCCGTGGGTTTGGCCATGAGTACGGCGCTCGCGCTCTCCTCGTTTGGCGCTGGCGGCCGCCGGTTCATCCCGCGGGGGCTGGCGCTCGTGGCCGGCGCGGCCGCGGTCCTCCTCTTCGCCTCGCTCGTCTTCCTGCGGTTCCGCACGGTATGGGTGGGGGTGGCCGGCGCCATGCTCCTGTTGTTGGCGTTTTATTTCACCCGGGCGCGGCGCCGCGAAGGCGGCGGCGCGGAGTACCCGTTCTCCTACTCCGCGGCCGGCGCGGTCTTCGTCCTGCTTATCGCCGCTCTGGCCTTTAGCTTCGCGCCCCTGCCGCTGGCTAGCCGTATCTACCAGCCGCCGGCGGACGTGTCGCCTTCATTCTTTGCGACTCTGGCCATTGCCGGCCGATCCCTCCGGGCCGATCCCTTGACCGGCGTCGGACCGGCAAACTTCGCGCTGGCCTATGATCGCTTCCGTGACGTTGCCATAAATGCAACGCCCTTCTGGGCGGTGCGTTTTTCCCACGGCTTCTCGTTCCTGGCCACTCTGCCCTCGACCATCGGTCCGATCGGGGCGTTGGTCTTTCTGGCTCTGCCGCTTCTGGCCGCGTTCCTGTGTATCCGGGGCCTGTGGCGGGCGCCGGAGAATGACCCGCTGCTCCTGGCCGCCGGGGCAGGCATCTTCATGGCGGCCTATTTCTGGTTTCTCGCTCCCGGAAACTTCACGAGCTCGTTCCTTTTGTTTCTTGCCGTGGGACTTTCGGGCGCGCTCCTGAAGGAACCGCCGCCAGTTGAAGCGCCCGCAGCCGTTGGCGCCGGAGCGCCCGGCGGGGCTGCGCTCCGCGATCGCCTCGCCGCATGGCGGCGGAGGCCGCGGTGGCGCGTGGCGGAGCGGACGATCTCCCTGGATTCGCCGGCGGCGGCCTTTGTCGTCTCACTCGTTGCCGTGTTTGCCGCGGCCATGTCGCTCGTCGCTTTCTGGAGCATCGGGTCCTACTACGCCGCCGAGGTCTACCTTCGCCGCGCCGATCTCGTGCTCACCCAGTTTGGGAACGTGGACAGCGCCCAAGTGTTTACGGATCGGGCCGCATCTCTCCACCCGCTTTCCGATCGCTACCACCGCGCCCGGGCCCAAGTAGCCCGCGTCGCCGTGGAACGGATTATCGCCCAGGCGGCCATCCGGCCGGCGGAAGACCTCTCTTTGGCCTTCCGCCAGGAATTCACCGCCGGGGTGCGCGCGGCCGAGCGGGCCATAGCCCTGGCCCCGTACGATCGAGAGAACCGGATTGCGCTGGCCCAGCTCTATGAGGCCGTGGTGCCGTTTCTGGCCGGCGCTGACCTGGCCGCCCTAGATGCTTACGAGCGGGCGCGGGCGGATGATCCGGTTGATCCGCTGCTGTTGCTGGCCGAGGCCCGGGTGCGCCTGGCCGTAGCCGATGTCAGCCAGGTGCGCGCCGTTCAAGCCCGGCCCGGTCAGCCGCAGAAGGACTTGTTTCAGGCCCGCGCCGCGGCGCTGGCCGCGGCGCGACAGGCGCTCGAGTCATCGCTCGGCCTCAAGCCCGACTTGGCCTCAGCGCATTTTCTTCTGGCTCAGGCGGCTATCCGCGAGGATAATCTGGAGCAGGCCATTTCGAGCGCGGAGGCCACGGCGCGGCTAGCCCCCGGGGACATCGGGGTTGCCTTTCAACTGGGTTTCCTTTACTACCGGGCCGATCGGCTCGAGGAGGCCCAGGCCGCCTTTGAGCGCGCCCTGCTCCTAAACGAGAACTACTCCAACGCCCGCTACTTCCTGGGCCTGATTTATGATCGCCGGGGCGAGCGCGATGGGGCCCTATCGCAGTTTGAGAAGATCGCCGCGCTGAACCCGGATAACGAGGAGGTCAAGCGCATCATCGCCAATTTGCGGCGCGGCCGGCCGGCGTTGGAAGGCATCGTGCCTCCGGCCCAGGCGCCGGAGGAGCGTAAGGAGGCGCCGGTGCGAGAAAATGAGAGCCGCGGCCGCTCGGTTCCAGAACGTTAAGGGGCGATCATTCAATTTAGTTTGTATTTACGGCATTTTTATAGGTTCTCCGTATATGCTCCGTATACGAACGTATACGCCAAAAACCTCTATTGAGGTTCGGATTTGGCATTCCGGATAGGAACCAGCTTCACCCCATTACAATCGTGCGCCCCATACCTTCAGGCCCCGCGAGAAAGAAACTTTCTAACTGGGCAGGGCTGGGGATGAAGGCGGAATCTCGCTCGTTCAGAAGATGCCACGGCCTTTAAGCTGGATTGTAACGGGGTTCACGTTATCAGATGGATATACCCAATCGGGAGATCCTTTCCGTACGCGCAGCGGCGCTCATCCTGGGCGGCGCTGCATTGCTGTCTAAGATCCTCGGGCTCCTCCGCGACCGGCTCTTGGCCGGGCGTTTCGGCGCCGGGGAGGTGCTTGACGCCTACTACGCCGCCTTTCTTATTCCGGATGTCCTCTATACGCTCTTGCTGGCCGGCGCGGCCTCAGCGGCCGTGCTGCCGCTGTTCCTTAGCTATGAGCGCGAGAGCCCGGAGCGGGCTGAGCGCTTTATCTCAAACCTGCTCACCGTGTTCAGCGCCGGGGCGCTCGCGGCCGCGGCACTGGTCATGGCTTTCGCGCCCTGGCTCGTGGCCCTGGTCGCGCCCGGCTTCGGGCCGGAGCAGTTAGCGCTCAGCGCCGGCCTGACGCGGTGGATGGTCTTCAACGCCGCCTTCCTCGGGGCGGCCGGGATTCTCTCCGCTGTTCTCCAGGCGCGCCATCGCTTCCTGGTCTTTGCCCTGCCGCCGATTTTCTACAACCTCGGGATCATGTTCGGCATTGTGGCCCTTGTGCCGCTGGCCGGGCCGCGGGGGCTCGGCTACGGGGTGCTCCTCGGCGGAGCGCTGCAGGTGTTGGTGCAGATCCCCGCGCTTCGGGCCATGAGTTTTCACTTCCGGCCGCGGTTCTCGCTCGCCGACTCCGGATTGCGGCAGGTGTTTCGGATCTCACTGCCGCGGGTGGCCGCGCTGGCCATGAGCCAGGTGACGCTGGTGGCGCTGACCGCCGTGGCGTCGTTCTTCGCTTCGGGTTCGATCAGCGTCTTTAAGTTCGCGCAAAACTTGCTCTACGTTCCGGTAGGGCTCTTCGGCGTGTCCTGGGCGTTAGCGCTTTTCCCTAAGCTCTCCGGGGCTTCGGTCGCGGGCGCGGGGAGGGCCTTTGGCGAGCAGGTGGCGCTGGGCATCCGGAATATTCTCTTCTGGGCCCTGCCGGCCTCGGCCCTGGCCATTGTCCTCCGGGCGCATATCGTACGCGTGGTGCTCGGCAGCGGGGCGTTTGACTGGGAAGACACGCGGCTCGTCGCCGCACTCGTGGCCGTGCTGGCCATCGCCATTCTCTCCGAGAGCGTGCTGCCGCTGATTTTGCGGGCCTTTTACGCTCTTGGTCGGACGGCCGAGCCGCTCCTCTGGGATATCGTCGCCTCGGCGGCCACCGTGGGCCTGGCGGTGGGCATAAGCGCGCTTTTTACGGCTCGCCCGGCGCTCCTGGCCGGAATCGCCGAGCTCCT
>CAYJUW010000049.1:0-5061 GCA_964373495.1 uncultured Candidatus Saccharibacteria bacterium
GCAGGCAGCTCCCGGGCGGGTTCCCCCACTAAAAGCGGGGTACTATTCCCGTTCATAGCTTTTCAGTATCCATACTAGCACTCCGCCCAATAGCTCGTCAAGACCAGTGAGTCCTTTATACACAATACGCTCCGAACGCTCCGAGTATGGGACAAAAATATACGATCGTACTATATTGTCCAACACACTCAGGCCGACGGAAAGAACGCACTCCGAAGGTCGTCGTCATCCCGAATGTTATCCGCGGTGACGATCCTGAAATTTTTGCCGAGTGCGAGCTCAGAAATGAACTCGGAGAACTCGTCGGGCAGCGGATACGGTGTAACCCAAACGCTCTTCTGAAGTTGAAAGAACCCGAGGCCATCCAGTTCCTTCCGGAGGAAATCCCGACGGCCGCGAATACGCTCGGGGATATCAAATATGACGAGCCGCCACTTGTCGTCCCAACGCTTCTGGCGAGCAAACACAAACCTCAACCGCAAGCGCCGTGCCAGCTCTCCCCCGCTGTCCGTGAGATACCATTCTTCCCGGCCGCCCTTCGTTCGAGTACCAACGAGATGCTTCCGCTCCAATCGTTTCAGTGCACGTTGGAATGAGCGGCGTTGCGCATGGGCGCAGAATTGGTGGTAGTACGGATGGGGGTAGAATACTCCTATTGTTGCGGTTGTGAGCTCGTCGAGGATCGCGATGGCCGCCTCGCCGAGCGTCAGCTGATACGTGGTGATACGCCGCATGGGGACAAAAACGAACGATCGTTAAAAATTGTCGCATGTCCGGAGCACGGACCATACCAACGCATCATACCCAATCATACCCAATCATACCCAACGGAGCACCCAACGGAGCACCCAACGGAGCACCTAGAGTTTTTCGGCGATCCTGCGGACGTGCTCGACCAGGGTGGCGGTGTAGCCGGCCTCGTTGTCGTACCAGGAAAATACTTTGACCAAATCGCCGTCCACCACGCGCGTAAGGCCCGCGTCTATTATCGCGCCGTAGGGCTCGCCGATGATGTCCGTTGAGACCAGCGGCAGATCCGTGACGTTGAGGATTTTTGCCCAGCGCTCCTCTGCTGCCGCTTTCTTAAAAATTCCATTCACCTCCTGAACTGATGTCTTCTTCTCGACAAGCGCAGTTACGACGGAGAGCGAGCCGGTAATCGTCGGCACGCGAATCGCCACCGCATCAAACTTTCCTTTGAGCTCGGGAATAGCATCAATCACTGCCTCGGCCGCGCCCGTGGTTGACGGCACAATGTTTACTGCGGCCGCCCTTCCCCGCCGGGGGTCCTTGGCATCGGGAGCATCAACGAGCTTTTGCGTCGCAGTGTAGCCGTGCACCGTGGTCATGCCGGCCTTTGCGATACCGATGGATTCATGCAGAATCGTAAGCACCGGTGCCACCGAATTCGTGGTGCAGGAGGCGTTGCAGGTAAGCGGCCCGGCTTTGGCAAAACGGTCATCATTCACGCCAATGAGCGCAGTAGTCACGTCCCCGGTTGCCGGAGCCGTGATCACCACGCGCTTTGCGCCGGCATCAAGGTGGGCTTTGGCTTTTGCGCTGTCCGTGAATAAGCCGGTTGATTCAACTACGATATCTACGCCGAGCTTGGCCCACGGGAGTTTGGCCGGATCTTTTTCCGCAAACACCGGAATCTCGTAATCATCCACCGCGATGGCTTTCTCCGTCGCGTTCACCATGCGGCCATACCGCCCGTAGACAGAATCAAACTTCAAAAGATAGCCAAGCGTCTCGGCATCGGTGAGGTCGTCCACCGCGACAATGTCGAATTCCGGCAGGCCGAAGGCAGCGCGGAAGAACGAACGCCCAATTCTCCCAAACCCGTTTATCGCTATCTTGGCCATGGTATGGCGTTACCCGCCTGCCCCGAGCTTGTCGAGGGGTTGATTGCAATTTTCGCCGGTTTCATATACTATGAGGATAACACGGGAAGGAGGCGATGCGAATGGGACGGCTCGAACGGACGACCTTTAACATCTTACGTTCTTTTCCCGTGAACACGCTCCACACCGATTCGGAGATCTGGCTCAGGGTGCAGGAGGCGTTGCCGTTGGCCCGGCGAGACGATTTCGCGCGGGCTATCTGCGAAGTGGGGCGCCGGCACGGCCTCATCGGCGGGCTCCTCGAACGGGGCGACGAGCGCCTCTGGGGCTGTGCGCTCCGAAGCAAAATCAGAGAGATGCCTTCCGAAGCACTCCTGCTCATCGGCGCCAAACTGGAACCGATCGGCCGATGACGGGAAGCAGGGGGCAGTCAGCCAGACATGTCCGAACACACGTCTGGCTTTTAAATTTTGCACTATCATTTTGATTTTTGAATTTGTTTCATACCCACCCCCGCAACCGCATGGCCTCAGCCACACGCCCGACGGCCAATCGGTATGCGGCCTCGCGCCAGGAGCCGCCCTTGGCACTTTCCCTTTCGACCGCACTCATGGCGTTCACCAGAATCCGCTCGATCTTGCCGTTCACCTCATCCTCCTCCCAATAGAATCGCTGCAAGCCCTGCACCCATTCAAAGTAGGAACCGACCACGCCGCCCGCGTTGGCAAGAATATCCGGAATGACTTCGACGCCGGCCTTGGCCAGCACTTCCTCGGCTTCCGGCGTCACCGGACCGTTGGCCATTTCTAAAATCACCCGCGCCCTGATGCGGCCGGCGTTTTCTCCGGTAATCACATTTTCGAGCGCAGCCGGAATGAGAATATCGACATCAAGCTCCAGCAGCTCTTCGTTGGACATAACTTTATACTTCCCGCCGCCCGCCTCTTCGAGCGATACCGGCCGTGTACCCGCCTTTCTTTTCTCACCCTGCGCTCGAATGATGCCCTCCACGTCAATGCCCTCGGCATCAACTATCGCTCCCCGCGAATCAGAGAGAGCCGCCACGCGATAGCCATCCCCAAAAAGCAGCTGTGCTATCGTGGATCCCACCGCACCAAAGCCCTGTATCGCCACCGATGGTTTTGGATTTTGTGCTTTGTGCTTTGGATTTCGAATTTTGAGAAATTCTCTCAAAATGACAGCACCGCCGAACCCCGTAGCCGTATCTCGGCCAAACGACCCACCGATTTCAAGGGGCTTTCCCGTAAACGCGTTCGGCTCAAAGTAGCCGACGAGCTTGGAATATTCATCCACCATCCAGGCCATGATCTGAGGGGTGGTGCCGACGTCCGGCGCGGGAATATCCTTCTTCGGGCCAATGACATCGCGCAAATGCCGAATGTAGCTACGAGAAACATCTTCGAGCTCTTTTGCAGACAACGCCTTTGGATTCACCGTCACCGCGCCCTTGGCCCCGCCGTAGGGAACGCCGACCAGCGCGGTCTTCCAGGTCATGAGCGAGGCCAGCGCGCTTACTTCGTCGAGGTTTGAATCGGGATGAAAGCGAATCCCGCCTTTATACGGCCCGCGGGCGTCATTATGCTGTACCCGCCAGGCCTTGAAGATCCGCGTCTTGCCACTCTCCATGGGTAAAGGAATCTCGAAAGCCGCCACGTTTTTCGGTTTCTGTACAACCGACAACACATCGGCGCCGAGATCCAGTGTCGCAGCCGCCGATTCCACGTATCTCGCCGTGTTCCCGAGGAAAGAAGTCACGAAAATCTTATTGCCGCGAAGAAAAACTAATCTTAACAAATTTCTCACGATCGTGAGAAAAATGTTCAGATTCTCCTAGGCTGATGTTGCGGTATAGCCGAGCTCGGCGATGGCCTTCACGATCGCCTCCCGGGAGGTCTTGGCCGGATCAAATTCAAACGAGCCCTTTTTGCCGTCGTAGTCCACAAACACGGCTTTGACCCCCTCCATCTGCGACACGAACATCTGGATGCCAGCAGCGCAAGCGCCACAGTGCATTCCATCTATTTTTAGTTCAACGTTCTCCATAACGTTATAACGCTTAAGGGATGTGTACGATCTCGAGCTTCGCCCTGTCAGGATCTTCAAAGAAAACCGCATAGTAACCCTCGTGGTACTCCGGAAACTCCTTCGGCGTTCCGTAGAGTGTATGAATCCGACGAGGTTTGAGAAACTCTTTCACGAATCGGTCAACCGCTGCCCTCGATGGTACCCGAAAGGCCAAGTGGTTCAATCCAGTCTGCTTCCGATGAAATCGTTTCTTCCTGAACCGCCGTTCTGTTGCCATAATCCAGAAGTCTACATTCCCACCACCGATGCCAATGTAATCCTTACCTCGATCGACCACCAGTAGCCAGCCGAGCTTTCGCAAGAGCGCGCGATAGAACGGAATAGACCGCCTCGCGCTGCTGACGTTTACCTGAATGTGATAGAGGTTCGCCCCCCTCATTGATGAGCTGCCGTCCGCTCAATCGGCGGCGTATAGCGCCGCAGCAGCAATGAGTTGGTAACCACCGACACCGAGTGAAGGGCCGCGTTAAACCGCCGCCAGCTGCAACCCGCGAACTGGCTTGAAATCCCGAACATTCCTTGTTACGAGGATTGAATTGGTAATAAGCGCGGATGCAGCTACCACCGCATCGGCAAGCTGCAAACGATACGCACGCCGCACCTCCGCGGCTCGTTCAGCAATCGAAAGATCGAGGTTTACGATAATGGTCTGACTGGTAAACTGCCGGAAGGTATTCACTGCCGCCGGGGTAATGAGAGGATAGGAAAGAAATTCAAGGGCCACGATGCTGGGTACGTAGAAGACCTCCCGCTGGTGAAGGTTGAGAAACGCTGCGACCGCTGGATCGCCCGCCGCATAGTATATGAGCACGTTCGTGTCGAGCACGAACATGCTAGGGGAGTTTCCGTACCCACTCTCGTCGAATCCTGCGCTGCCACTGAACCGGGCTTTTGATCCTCCGACCGCGCCAGATGCCGTAGAGCGCCGTCCAGGCGCGTTTGTTTCGTTGCACTTCATGTTGTACGCCGCGAGGATGGCGGATGGGGCTATGAATTTGGAGTGTCGTTTTAGTCATACACCGTGTATGGTACAGCAGATCCTGCGGCAACGCCAGGGTACCGACCCCATCCACGGGGCTGCCGGGAGAGCCGCTTAGCTTGACGCCTTCTC
>CAYJUW010000050.1:0-5028 GCA_964373495.1 uncultured Candidatus Saccharibacteria bacterium
CCGACCTCACCTCTGCCCTGCCTCCCATTGCAACAGTAACCGCAGGCACCCCTATAACCTTCCCCGCCACGATAACAAATATAGGTGGTTCTACTGCAAACCCCTCCAACGCCCGCTTCTGGGTTGACGGCGGCTGGCTTGGCAGCGACACGAGTGTCCCGGCGATTGGTCCCGGCGCTTCTCTAGATATTAATTCAATCGTCTGGAATGCAACTGCGGGAGACCACATCGCCCGGGTATGTGCAGATTGGCCGGCACCCGGCGTGGTGGATGAACCAGATAACACTATTAATAACTGCGCGGAACGGACGTTTACCGTGAGCGCACCGACCCTCTCTGCCGATCTCACCCCCAATGATTCATCCGGCTTATCACCCCTCACGGTCAATTTCACCGGGACAAGGATCGGAGGAGATAATTCGCAATCCACTTGGTATACCTTCTGGTGGCACTGCGATAACCCGACAACTGATTACAATGTTGCGCGGGCTGCCTGTGGCGATCCGGGAAATAGGAGCCTTGATGCAGGAGGGGTGTTGCTTGGCTGGGGATTTGAATCTGGTACTAAACCTCCCGGAGTAACCGCAGTTTCGGCAACCCATACCTATGATCTGGGCCAATACATTAACCACACCCCAGGAACACCCTTTAGACCAAAGCTCATCGTGTCGCAGACAGGCCCCGGCGGATCAGGAGCGGAGGACAGAGCGAACGTTACCGTGAGCGCGCCCGAGACCCTTAACGTTACGCTCTCGGCAAATCCGTCTTCGGGAAACCCGCCACTGGCGACGATCCTTACCGCCAATGTGAGCGGCTCGGCAGTGGGCACCATCAACTATGCTTTTTGGTGGAACTGCGACAGCCCGGCAACCACAATGGCCACGGCAGAAGCCGCCTGCGGAGCAATGCCGGGTTCCTCGCCCGGGGGCTGTGTACCGAACGGTTCGATCGGTATGCGCTGTAATGCCAATAGTTCAGAGACGCTTAGCGTCAGCAATTCTGCTACTCCCTATCTCTCGGCAGGTACCTACCGCCCCAAAGTGGTGGTAGAGCGCGGGTCGGCTCCTGCGGACGAGGAGCGCACAACCGTCACAGTGAGCGCGCTGCCCGACCTCACCATCCGAGCCGGCAGCATAGAACTTCTGGGCGGCGCCCTTATTACGGGGCAGAATCGAACCGTCAGGTTTGTTACCGATAATAACGGATCCGGCTCTGCCGGCGCCTCAACTGCCCGCGTCTGGGTTGACGGCGGTTTTCTTTCCGATACCGGCGTAGCAGCGCTGGGGCCAGGATCTTCCATAAGCACTTCGGATGGAAGCTGGACCCTAGGTAGCGCCGGAGACCACGTTGTCCGAGTGTGCGCTGATTTCGTGCCGCCCGGCGGCGCGGTGAGTGAATCCAACGAGGGGAATAACTGCACCGAGCAAACGTTTACCGTGAGCGCGCCGGCGCCGCAGTGCTCCGACACTGCGGACAATGACGGCGATGGATTGAATAACTTCCCCTCGGACCCGGGCTGTTCGAGCGCCTCGGATAACGACGAGCGCAACGCCTGCACCGACGGCATTGACAACGACTTTGACGGGAAAGTTGACTTTGATTCCACAAACTGGCCCGGCCCCGGGCCGTGGCCGGGCAAAGATCCCGGCTGCTCATCGCTCCAGGACAACAGCGAAGCCAACCCGCCCGTGTTTTGCGAAGTCAACCCCGACGACCCCAACGCCACATGCCAGTAACCAAGCCCAATCAAAAATCCCCGGCTAAGCCGGGGATTTTTGAATTGTTCGTCGGCCAGAATACCTCACCGCTCTATGGTGAGGATGAATGGCAGCTACAAACAATAATCCCGAGTCCCGCCGAAGGCGGGGCGAGGGATCACGTTTGAGATGGGATACCGCACCGCTTGCGGTGCGGTTGCCGAAGATTTCATTGGCGCGGGTTGCCTTGCTTCAATCTATCTTGCCAGTCCAACCCTCCGTTCCACTCGCTCTACCCGCTTTTCGAGTTCGGCAACCCGCCGCTCAGGCGCTACGGTCTATCGCACGAGTGGACCGAGCGTGAGCTTGATATCATGGATATCTGAACGCGCGAGATCGAGATTGTCAACCACGAGCTGCAATTGCTGCTTCGTCGCCATCTCCTCAAAACCTCGCTTCACCAGTTGAGCAAGTTTCTCAATGCTCGCTTCAACGGCAATTACCGTCTTTCTTGCCATATTTCGCAGTATAGCAGAAAACGTATAACCTTCCAGTTGTTCCGATCGTCCCCTCCGAAGCTTTACGCGAAGGAGGGCCGCAGGCAAGTCCCCTCGCCCGCTTGTCTCGGTTCTACGGGTTAACCCGAGACCAAACCCGTTCCGAGTGCCTAGTGCCTCATTACTACGAGGCCCCAGGACTCGACCGACCTTTTAGAGAGCCCTTCGGCAAGCTCAGGGTAAAACCCTGTCCTTGTAGCGAAGAGTCGCCGTTCAGGCGATTTCCCTAAAAAGGAATGTTCCATCGACAGGTTCCCCTACCGATGCCTTGTTACGCGACTGTCCCCCCTATCTCTAGGGGTGTCGGACTATATCTTCACCCCCATCTTTCGATCGAAAGGTGGGGGGCCAACGTGTTATAGAGAATCGCTTGGATTCTCTATCCGCTCCGGCTTGTAGCCGGAGACAAGTCTCTACGGGGCAATACTTAAATACTGTACAGTATTTAAGTATGCTTCCCTCGGTATTGTCTTCGTGCCTCACCCGGTCTGCGTTGATCAGCGTACTAATCCGCGCCGATCCGCTTCTACGAGTGAGAGGAAGAGTTCACCGATATTAGTTGGATTTTACTATGCGGTTACCCGCATAGGAAGCCGTAATTGACTTCGTCCCTGTCACCGAGCTTGCCGTGTTCCGACATACGCCGGCCTTCGGGCACTCCCGGCTTCCTTGACGTGACGGGCAGATTTCGATCTCGATAGCGAGTCGAGTTCCCACCGTACAAGCGGATTTCCCGCATACGGCGAGTCCAATTCAATTCCTCTTGAATTGGTTTTGCCCTTCACTCCGCAGGATGCGGAGCTACTACGGCGCAGCTGACTTCTCTGTAATTTGCTCTTGCGAGCGGTCTACCACAATCACAGAGATCTCCTCGGGTCACTCATATAGCTCTTCCTGACATCCGGTCGGAGCTTTTCTCGGACCTTCCCCCTGACTCACCACAGGGGTCGGCCGCTCCATTTTCGACCGGCTACCGTTTGCCACATCGAGCCCTTCAGCCCACGCCTCGCGGCAGAGGGCCTGCTCTTCGGCTATCCGTCCGACGGTCTGGACGGAGATGGACTTGAACCATCTAGCCATATGCGCTGCCGAGCGCATTTCATTCTGAGTACAAAGTTCGAGAACGTATTCACCGCGGCATAGCTGATCCGCGATTACTAGCGATTCCTACTTCATGGGGTCGAGTTGCAGACCCCAATCTGAACTGGGGGGCCGTTTGATGCGATTGGCTCCGCCTTTCGGCTTGGCAACGCATTGTCGGCCCCATTGTTCCACGTGTGTAGCCCAGGGCATCGGAGGGCCACGCTGATCTCGCGTCATCCCCACCTTCCTCCCCCTGAACGGGGGCAGTTTCGCCTGACACTTGTAACAGGCAATAGGGGTTGCGTTCGTTGCCCCACTGAAGGGAACAACTCACGTCACGAACTGACGAGGACCGTGCAACACCTGTGCCAGTGTCCTTGTAGAAGTCCCCGCTTTCACGGGGATTGCACTGACATTTCAAGCCCTGGTGAGGTTCCTCGGTTGTCATCGAATTGAACCACATGGACCACCGCTTGTGCGAACTCCCGTCTATTCCTTTGAGTTTTAGCCTTGCGGCCGTACTTCCCAGGCGGCGCGCTTAACGCGTAAGCTAAGCCACGGAAAGGGTCGATACTTCCCACAGCGAGCGCGCATCGTTTACGGCGTGGATTACTGGGGTCAAGCTGTTACGCGTAACAGCAGCTACCAGCTTCTAGCTGCTAGCTACCAGCTACGGGTGTGGACGTTTCCGCCACACTCTGCATATCGCTATGCAGTTCGGACTATATCATGCGGGACGCAGCTTCCAGCTTTTAGCTCCTAGCTTCCAGCAAAAAATCTTGGGCGAGCCGTGAGTCGTATCACGACCCGCCCATTTTGTGCTGGTAGCTAGTAGCCGGTTGCTGGCAGCTGGCCCTGCCTCGGCGTACAGTCTCTGAGGGGAACCTAGAGTTGCTTCACATATTCCCAAATGACTTCCGCTGAAACATCACGCGTTTTCGCGCAAGCTTCATCGGCGATCTCTTGGGGTGTAACTTCATATTCAGCTGCCTTCTCGCGGAGAAGCTGTTGAACTTCATGCGGAAGGTTAACCCCTATGGAGTAGTTACCCCATGGGGACTGGACATGTGTCACATTTTCCATATGGCCTCCTTTGTTCTTCCCTGCTGGTTGTCCGCCTTCGCCAAGGCTTCGGCGGATAAATCCGCTCACCATTTCTGGCAAGCAAATCCGCTTCACCTCAACGAAACACCGGATGCTTTTTCACCACTTTTCTCGGAAGTCGCCTTCATCTTGCTGCCGAAAAGTTCTTCCCACAACTTGCAGAGCCAGCAAGGGAAATCCCGCGGCCCATGAAGCAAGCTGTGAACAGTTCTACTGTACATGATGGCTCCTTTCCTTGCGGTAGCACCGGATTCAACCGGGGTTTCCAGCATATAGCCAAGTTTTTGCACTGGCCCGACCTACAGTCGGACCGCGTGAGACACCGCTAACGCAGCTTCCAGCCGTCCCGCATTGCGGGACTTCCAGCTTCTGGCTTCCAGCACGTCGGTACTGGTAGCTAGCAGCTGGTTGCTGGCAGCTATACGTCAGTATCTAATCCCATTCACTCCCCACGCTTTCGTCTCATGATCGTCAGGATACGGCCAGCACACCGCCTTCGCCTCTGGTGTTCCGGTGGATATCAACGGATTTCACCCCTACACCCACCGTTCCGTGTGCCTCTCCGTACCTCGAGTTTTGCCGTTTCG
>CAYJUW010000051.1:0-4967 GCA_964373495.1 uncultured Candidatus Saccharibacteria bacterium
CCGTCAAAGGACCAGTAGCCGACTAAACCGCTATCCAAGCCAATGTATAGCGGCCTTTGGACGATCAGGCCGGCTGAAGCTTCCGGAGGGAAGCCGGAAAGCACAATGCCCAAAGCACAGAGCACGCACAAAAACCGAAAACGCAAAACCCAAAACTCAAACGCGTTTGTGTGCTGTGTTTTGGCTAGTTTGTGCTTTGGTTCTATTGGTGTCTTTCGCATACTGTTTACAGATTACGGAGTAAGGAACCGTTCGAGGTCCCCCAGCGTTAACAGCCTCCGCACGTCAGTGTTGGCGATCAGCGCGAACGAAGGTTTATGGCTAAACCCGATGTATTCAACCGACTTCCCCATCGAGCGGATTTTCGCAATCGCGGGGAGTAAGTCGGTATCCGAGCTTACGAGAACCGCGGCATCATAGCGGTCCTCGTAGGCGCCCACCAGTAGATCAACGGCGATCAAAACATCCACGCCCTTCTCGTGGTAGCCGTCCGCCTTCAGCATGTGCCCGAAGCCGATCTCCCAGGCGGCATTACGGAGCTTCCCGATGAGTGTGCGCTGGTCGCGCATGAGTTCTCGGCTTTTGGGATTATCGCGTTCCTCCCGAACTGCGCCGATGTAGTAGCGCTTGCGCACCACATCCCGCTTCCCGGCCAAGAACGGAACGAACCCTTCATAGTCGAAATGGAGCAGGCGCAAAAGCCCCACCTCTTTCAACCGGTGGTAGAAATTGCTGCCATCTACGATGATGAAGACCCGCTCGCCGGCCATAGGTTACGCTAGTCCTCCCTTAATTTAATTCTGCGCCCGTAGCTCCACCGATATATGTTTATAGATAAACGTTTTTTCTAAATCCAGAGGTGCCAAAATTAAATTAAAGGAGGACTAGGCAATAAAAACCCCGCACGGCCCGAAGACGGCGCGGGGGGGGTTAATGTTTTAAGTATAGCAAATGCCGGCTCTCTGTCAAAAGATTTATCCACAATGTTAAGGGTGCCGTTGTTCCCCTGTCCGGAGCGGTCATAAGCGGTATTGCCACTCATGTCGGGTCCATCAAAGCTCCAATAGCCGACCAGGCCAGAGTCGAGGCCGATATAGAGCGGGCGTTGGACGATAAGACCAGCATCCACATAGCCCGCAGAAAGGAGACATGCGGAGGCAAGTAGTATAATTTTCAATTTCCAATTTTCAATTTTCATTGAATTTACAATTCTCAATTTTCAAACACGGTTGAGACGACCAAGTGAGGTGGTTATCTTCTGAAAAATCATGGTTAGCTCTTGACACTCCAGAGCTTTCGTATCTCCTCCCGCTTGTCCGGTACGGCCTTGGCGAGCATCCGGAGCCAGTGTTTGGTCTCCTGCGCCTCCTTCTTGCAAATGAAAATCTTGTTGCGAAAATCGCGCTTGGAACTCGCGGCGTTGGCCTCCATATAATTGGCACCGATGCTCGTGGCCGAACGGATAAGCTGAACGATAATCGGCTTTGTAATGACACCCTGTTGGATGCCCCGGCAGAGGTCGATAACCTCTTCGCCGAACTTCGCCGTCCGTTCTTCAAGGTCGTACCGGTTGTTTGAAAATTGTGTCATTGAAAATTGATTGAGAATTGGAAATTGAAAATTTCTAGCGGAATTGCCAGCTGGCCATGATTTTGGAGAGCTCCTGATCGAACTCCGCCGGCGGACCGGGCTTGACTTGCCCGCTTTTCATTGCTACCCTAGAACCGTGATGCGGACTCAAACGCGGATTCAGAAACTCGAGCGGGACGTCGCCGCGCTCTGGCAGGTGGTGGAAGATGAGCGGCTGTGGCATCCCTCGGTGATCCGGGAACTCAAACGGCGATCCGGACAGGCCAGGCGCGATCATGCCCAGGGCAAGCTCCGCACAGCCAGAGAGGTGTTTGCTTCGCTCCGCCGGCGCTAACCATGGCGACGGTACGCTTCTCCCATCCGGCTGAAGGCGACCTAAGGCATCTGCCGCGAATGGCGGCTGCTGCGCTCGAGACCGAATACATCCCGCGTTTGGCGGCCAACCCCCGCGCGGGCAAACCGCTCCACGGACCGCTCCGTGGGCTTTTTGCGTATGACTTTCACTCTGAAGGCGTCTCCTATCGGATGGCATACGAATTCATGCGCGGTGAGGCGGTCATCATCATGGTGGATACTCGCGACAATTTCTATAAAAAGCTCTTGCGTCGGATCAGCTAACGGAAGATCCAGGTGCCCATGATCCTCGAGAGTTCCTGGTCAAACTCCGCCGGGGCCGTGATCTGATAGAGATAGTTCCCGTGCGGGACGGGATCGGGCGGCCAGATGAACCACACCTCGCGGGTGCGGCCGAAAGATTCGCCGCGGCTGAAAAAAACCAAAACCGGTACTCCGTTAGTTTGGGATTTGGAATTTGAATCATTGGGATTTGTTTCGGATTTCGGATTTGGGATTTCGGATTTCAAGGCAATGGTTACTTGCTGCGGCTCTTCCATCACAAGCGTTGGGAGATCCTTCCTGATTCTTTCCAGAGTAATGGGTCCGGGCTCGTCAAAGGGCGTGATGTAGATTTGAAAACCGCTGATCGCGCGCTGATCTGTACGCTGATCGGATGCTGATTTCAGCGTGGCATCCGCGTTGCTATCCGCGTTGCTATCAGCGGCGCCTTGCACCAGGACCATGTCGCCCGATTCCTCGGCAAAGGATGCGGCCTTGGCCCCGGGCGGGAGCTCGAAGGAAAAGCCGTAGGTCGGGTCCACGTAGCGCTCGGCCTCCGCAGGGGCTCCGCCGATCTCACGCTGATCGGTACGCGGATCGGTCGCTGATTCCTCGGAGCCGCCGGAAAGGAGGCCGGCCAGCGATGTAAAGCTCAATGAACCCGCCGGCCCGCCGGAGCCGCGGAGGAACCAGAAGGCCGCCAGCCCAGCGGCCAGGGCCAGCCCTACGGCGATGGCGATTATTTTTGTGCGCGTCATGTGTGTGCGTTAATGTAAGGTATCACCTGGGCATTGACTTCTTCTCTGTCCCCTGCTACGCTGGCCACAATGGCTGCGAAACTAACGCTCCGAGACATCGAAGAGAGAATCCAGCGATCGAAGCCGGAGGAGCAGCGAGAGCTCCTCGCCAAGCTTCCGCATCTCTTGAAGTTACCGCCGTCTGATTTGGAATTCCTGAAGCTCGCGGAAGATTCTTTTGATTTCTGGAACAACCCCGACGATGTCGTCTATGATTCCCTATAGGCCCGGCGACGTCGTCCTGATTCCGTTCCCATTCACGGATTTCTCCACCTTCAAGCAGCGTCCGGCCGTGGTGATCTCCGCGAGCCGCTTTAATCGTTCCGGCAACGACGTGATCATTGCGGCGGTGAGCTCCCACGTACTGGAAAGGGGCGGATACGAATATCGTTTGAGCCGTGACGATCAGGCGGCAGCCGGCCTCCCCAAACCGTCGGTGGTAAAGCTGGGAAAGATCGTGACCCTCGACCATCGCCTGATCCGCAAACGTCTCGGCCGCCTCTCCACCGCGACCACTACACGCATCATCGCGCAGATCCGCGAAGTGCTCGGCGAATCGTAAGCCGGTATATCGTTTTCCGAAAGAACCGCATCCGCGGTTTTTTAGTTTTATTTCTTGCGGCAACGAACGCATGGCGGTCATTTCATGAGGAGATAGATGTCGCCGCAGGTATAGAAAGCCGCCGCTTCTCATAAGCTGGCCTCAGCCGCCGTTTCAGAAGCGGCGGGCGTGGCCTCAGCCGGAGGGGGTGCGGCAATGGGTTCGGGCGGGGGCGGTGTTGGCTCAACTGGCGGCGGCGGCTCGGGCGCGGCTCCGGGAGGCGGCTCCGGGGCGGGTTCGCTCGGCGGTGGGGGCTCAACCGATTTCTCGGCTGGCGGCGATGATTCCTCCTGCGGCGGAATTGTAGGGTCTGACCCTACTAGTGCTGGCTCGGGCGCGGGTTCTGATGCCGGCGGCGGCGTGTTTTGGTCATTGGAATTTGGAGTTTGGGAATTGCCTGCCCCGTAGTCAACCGAAGGTTGTACTTCGGGGTTTGGAATTTGGGAATTGAAATTTGGAGCTTGCGACTCGATAGAGGAGCTGAACGTGCACTCGCCGGCTACCGAGCGCACCTGGCCGCCCTGCACGAATACGCAGTGCGGCTGGCCGGTGTCGAAATCATAGAGGGTGATGCCGCGGGGGGATTGGGCCGATCCGACCTGGAGTTTTTCCTCGGCAATGATTTCTTTGGCCACGAGCTTGCCGGTCTCATCAATGCTCCAGGCGCCGTTAGCCGAGAGGATCTGCCGGACGTTTACGATATCTTGGCCGGAGAGATCAAGCCCGTAGAGGGTGGTGAGCTTGCCGGTCGCCGGATCCACGGACCAAAGCGTACCCAGCGCAGGATTTGCGGGGTCAGACCCCGCTAAGCCGGGTACGAGGGCGTCCAGTTTTGTCTGGACGGCATCGGTCGTTGAGGCCAGCTCCTGAATGGCCTTGGCCAGCACCGAGGTGAATTCTTCGTAGCGAACCGTCCGCGGATTCCCCTGCTCGTCGCGCCCCACCAACCGCGGCTCAACCTCGGCCACCTCCTCGGCGATGAGGCCCAAGCGCTCTTCGGTCTGGCCATTGAACTGGAACCGCCGCGGCTGGAGGGCCAAGACCATGGACAGTGCCGAATCCTGCGGCAGGATGTCGTGCTTAAACCGACGTGAAGAGATGAGGCAGGAGGTGGCGCCGGTATTCACCACCACGGCGTCGTTGGCCTTGCGGCAGAGCGCATCGGCATTGACATCGGCCGCCGAAAGATTGTTCAGGACCACCCGACCGACAACCGAGAGCGGCGCGCCCGGCGTGGAGGTGCCGATGCCGAGGTTGCCGGAAGAGTCAATGACCATGGCGCGGCTGCCTCCGGCAGAAAACGTCAAGGTTGAAGTAGCGGAGAGGTAGGAGGTGTTCAGTCCGTAGGTCGTGGTCGTCCCGGA
>CAYJUW010000052.1:0-4818 GCA_964373495.1 uncultured Candidatus Saccharibacteria bacterium
TGGCCACGGAGAGCCCGCCGCCCGATCCCCCGACCGAGAGGCCGTTGGTAATGGATGAGGTTGCAGAGCCGGATACATTGAGCCCGCCGGCGAGAATGGCATCCCCGGCCGAGACGCGCAGGCCGAGCGAGGAAGCCAGGCCGGCGGCCTGCACCCCGCCGCCAAAGGTGGTGGTGCCCGAACCCGTGACCGTGAGCCCCGCGGCCTGGATGCCGCCCAGGAACTCGGAGGCCCCCTTGACCGAGAGCGAACCGTTGATCAATTGATTGCCCACGTTGGTGCTCGTGGCCCCGCTCGCTCCGGAGAGCACCCGCCCGGCGATACTGGCCGCAAAGTCCCCGGGGGAGGAGGTGCCAACCCCGAAAGCCCCGCCGGTGGTGCCGGCCAGAAGGGAGCCCGAGAAGGTCGAGGTGCCGAGACCGCTCACGTTCAGAAGGTTGGCAATGCTGAATGAGGTCGTGGAGGCAATCGGGAATATGCTTGCTTCCGTTGTTGAGGTGGCTTTAAAGATTTTGGCGGTTAAGGAGTCGGTGATAACTCCGGCTCCGGTGACGGAGAGGGCCGTGCCCGGGGTGCCGGTGGCGATGCCGATTTGACCACTTACAACCATATTAACTAATGCTTGATTGCCGCTCTGGGAACGAATAGAGAAGACGTCGCCGCTCGTGTTCTCGTCGGTGATTTGGATGGCGTAGGTTGTGGAGTCGTTGTCGAGCGCCGAGAGCCGCAGCATGGTCTGGTTGCTAATCGGGCCAATATCCAGTACCCCCTGTGGGCTCGGCGCACTGATGCCAACGAGACCGTTTGATTTGATCGCCACGCGCGGATCGGCGCCTCCCCCCGTGTAAAAGGCGAGTGTGTGGGTAGCGGTGACGCTGCCGCCGACGTTGAGCCCGCCGATGATGGTGGTGGTGGCGTTGAAGAGACCACCGCCTTGAACCGCAAAGAGCGCCCCGGGAGTCGAAGTCCCGATGCCGACGTTGCCCGAGGAATCAACGAGCACCCGCGGCGCCGCAGCTCCTCCGGTGTAGAACCCGAGCGTGCCGGTGGCCGAGATGGAGGGCGTGAGCAGGCCGCCGATGGAGGTCGTGGTGCCGTTGATCAGGGCCGGACCGTGAACCGAGAGGAGCGCGCCGGGAGAGGTGGAGCCGATGCCGACGCGATCGGTCGTCGAGTCGTAAATCAGGTTTGCCGCACCGGCAAACGCGCCCGAGCTATTGTACTGCACCTGGCCGCTCGCCCCGGCCGGATTGCCCCCGCAGCCCACGCAAGATCCAAGAACCTGAAAATTCCCTGACACGCGGAGGTTCTGGGTGATTTCCTGATGGCCGATGTTGGTGGAGGTGGCCCCGCTGCCGCCGAAGAGCAGGGATCCGGCAATGCCGACGAAGTGCGAAACCGGAGAGCTCGTGCCGATGCCGAGGCCGCCGCTCCCGGTGCCAATGGTCAACCCGCCGGAAATCGTGGAGGTGCCGGCGCCGGAGACATTGAAGAGGTTGGCGATGCTAAAGGAGGTCGAGCTTGCGATCGGGAAGATGGAGGCCTCGGCCGTGGACGTGGCTTTGAATATTTTTGCGGCCAGCGAGTCGGTGAAAACGCCCGCACCGGTCACGGAAAGGGCCGTGCCCGGGGTGCCGGTGGCAATGCCGATGCGGGAGTTTGTCGTGTCCACGGCAAGAAAATTCGCCGAGTCAAGCGTGGTCCCCGCGGAATAGTAAGCCAGCCGATTAATCGTTCCGGAATTAATGTTGCCCGATCCGCCCCCGCCGCAGCCGCTGCAGCTCCCGGAGACGCGGAGATTGCCGAGAATCTCGACATCGTTCTGAAAGGTATTAAGACCGGTAAAGGTGATAGCCGAAAGCCGGTCAATTTTTTGCGCGGGCGCGAAAGAACGGACAATCGAAACCTTGGCTTCCGGACCCTCGTAGAGCGCGGCCACGTCGGAGACAAGCTTATTCACCTGGCCGCGCAGGCCGGCGTTGAGCTCGTTCAACCGCCGCTCGAGCTCGGAGAGCATGGCCGGACGGAGGACCTCGCGCGTCTCCACGATTTCGCGCACCCGCGTCACCTCGGTCACCGCGCGCTCGCGGGTGATCTCACGAATGCGGGACTCGCCCTCCTCCGGCACGGACGGCTCAAATTCGGCGAGGAGCCCAACATCAGTCTCCTCCCATGCGACTCGCGACGGCGGCCCAACAGGCGGAGGCCGCCGGAGGCCGATGAGCTCGGTGATCCGCACCGGGAAGGCAAAGAGCGCCTCCTTGGCCGAACGGGCAAACTCTGAAAGTACGAAACCGGCGGCGGCTCGCCCATCTTGCTCAATGGCCCGCCCGCCCTGCGCAACGACCCGCTCAATCTCGGCGGCCGCGCGGCCAATCCGGGAGAACGCCAGGCCAGCGGCGCGCACGCTCTTTTGTTCGCCGGTCCGCTCGATCTCGGCGATGCCGGTTGCGATATCGGCAAGGTCAGCGCCGATCCGGCCGATCTTGGCTGTGGAAAGCGCAGCCAGGCCGTTTGAGCCCGCGGCAATCCGTTCGGCAAGTTGCTTTTTAAAGCGCCCCACCCCCTTCTCCCACCTTACCGCCGCGGCCAACGCTCCGCCGGCCAGCTTCCCGGGCCGGGGGATTTCGGTCTCCAGGGCCAGCCGGCCGACGCGGTCGCTCAGCGCCTCGGCAACGTTCCGGCTGCCGGCCGGCACGCCGACCAAAATTGCATGCGCCGCCTGCCGAGCATGCTCGCCAACGGGAGGAAAGCGGCCTTCGAGCACGGCGGTACCAATACGATCGGCAAGCGCGTACGTGAACGAGGAAACGGAAATGGCGGGAACATCCGTTTCGATCACCGCGGCGCCAACGTGATCGGCGAGAACGCCGGCGCGCCATTCAACCGCATGCCGGACCGCAGTGAGACCATTTTGAATTCCCGCGACCGCCGCACGCAGCCGCGGAGCCGTGTCCCGGGCCTGCTCGAGGGCTATGTCCGGCGCATAGCGCAACACCGAGAGGTCCTGCGCCTGCCGGAGGGCAATGTCTTTGGCATAGCGAAGGGTGATGCCGGCAGTATACCGAATGACTTCCTTACCGAGCGTATGCGCCTGATCAAGACCGGCGAATACCTCGCCGGGAATCGCCGCGGCATCCGGAACCGGATGCTCGATGAGAAACGCGCCCACCCGGTTGAACATGCCCCGGGCCGCCGGGTAAACCAACACGAAGGCCAGGAGGGCGGCGACCGGAACGACGAACAATCTTGCCGAAACGCGCGGGAGAAGTTCCCTGATCGTCAGCCGCGGGATTCCGGGGAACCGGGGCGCGGCCCGGAGCAACGGCGGTGGCTCTGACGGAGCTGCAACAGCCGGCGCTGTTTCGGCCGGGGCCTCCGGCGCCGGCGGAGCAAACTGCTCCTGGATACTGCGGATGGCATAGCGGCCCAGGTAGGCCTCAAGCCATTCTTTGGTCGTGTACCACTCGCGGCCGATCTTAATGCCGCGGAGCTTTTTTTGCAGGATGCGAATCCGAAGGTAGTCCGCCGAGTAGGGACTCCTCGGTGCAATCTCACGAAGAGAGAAAAAATTTTTACCGTTGCGGACGACCATTGAAATATATCGTTGCCTAGAAAATGCCGGTATTGAATATCATCTTCATATGTTCCGCATATCCTGCGTATACCTTCCGTATATCTGAATTCTACCCCACGCTCAGCAAATTTTTACTGTGGATAAGTCATTTTTAAGCAACAAAAAACTGGCCAGAACTCCAGACCGAAAATATGCCGCGCTTTGATCGGCGACGAACTATCCAACCTGACATTTCGCCCACGCTCCACCTGAATGGCAGTATTTTGTATAGTTTACACATGGGCATGGCAGTTTGCCGTCCACATAATTCGCGGATATTCACATACGGCATTGAGCGGGCTAAAATGGCGCTGTGAATACCGGAGTTTGCTTTCGTATTTGACCTAAAATATAATAGGAACAATGGGGTACGAAAATTAACTATATGCTTTTCCGAATGAGCATTGCTTCTTCTGAAAAAAGTTTTACATAGCAATGAAAAAATTTAAATGCACCATTTTTAATTGATATAAAAACTCTTATTTGGTTTTTTAAAAATTCAATGTATATCTAAAAACTTTATTCACTCAAGTTATAAATATTAACCACACAATTTTAGAGAACGATTCTTATAAATATTTTGTGTATAAACATTATAAAACATTGATACTATTCGCCAGTTGCTAAAGAAATAACCGATAGTAAATTGAACTTTATGAATGAGCAGTATCTCTCCATTAAGGTTGTGGCGAAAATTATTGGGGTAACACCTCTCACCCTCCGAAATTGGGACAGGCGGGGTATCTTGGTTGCCTACCGGAACCCGGTGAACAACTACCGGCTTTATCGGTACGCGGATGTTGCTGACTTCATTGCCGCCATCAAACGCAGCGGCCCGCGACAGCCCGGCGCTGAACGCATCCCCATCCGGCTGGAGGAGGAAACGGCAACTGACGGCAGCGAGGAAATCGCAGCAACTGGAACGGCGCCCGCGGACGCGCAATTGCCGGGGGCGGAATCCGGGGTGGAATTGCCCGCAACATACTCCGATGCGGTGTACGCTGATATCCGGGAGCAGCAGGTACCGGAGCGGGGAAATCAATCCGATGCCGGTGCGGTCTGAACAATGGCCTACGAGGCAGTCATTGGCGTAGAGATACACGCAGAGCTGAAAACGCGAACCAAAATGTTCTGTGCTTCTTTGAATGATCCCGATGAGGTGCACCCCAACATCAACATCTGCCCGATCTGCATGGGCCACC
>CAYJUW010000053.1:0-4658 GCA_964373495.1 uncultured Candidatus Saccharibacteria bacterium
GCGCGGGGGGAAGCGGTGATGAGATCGCCGGGCTGGATTACGGCATCCGGCGGAACGAGCTCAATCACGAGCTCGCGGTTGTTATTCCCGCGGGCAATGGCCCGGACCGATGAGGCGCCGACGAACACATCAATGCTCCGGGAAGCGCTGGACAGGAGCAAGGCCCGGCTTGTCCGCTCGCCCACGGCCACCACCGCGCCGCCGAGGGCGCGGTTCTGTCCGATGACCAGATCGCCCACGCCGATGCCGTCCGCTGTTCCGCGGTTTAAGAGGATGAACTCCTCGCGGCCTTCCCGCACTACCCCGATGACCGAGGCCGGCAGCACCCCGGCCTCGCCGGCGTCGCGGAGCGTTAAGGCCCGGCGCAGGGTTTCGTTCTCCCGGAGCACGGCCTCGCGCCGCGCAATCTCCGCCAGGAGCAGGACCCGCTCGCGCTCGAGCCCGGCCACCCGCTCGCCCCGCGCCCCGCCGATAAACCCCGCTAGCCATGTGCCGCTTGAAGAGAACGCCGCCATGATGCCGGAGCCCCCATCGAGCAGCCGCTCGCGCCAGGGCCGGATCGCGCTAGCCCCGCTTAAAAAAACGAGCAACCCGACGGTCACTGCAACCAGGCTGACGGCAAAAATTCGTCTCCTCCAGAACATAGGATTCCACTGCAGCTAGGGCGCCCTGAATCATGCATCAGGAATCATGACTGACGATCGCGCGCGTTAGTTTCATTCCCATGATTCTTAATCCATGATTCTTGATTCTCCGTTCACCCCCTTACAACCGGACGCCCCGTACCTTCAGGCCCCGTGAGAACGCAACTTTCTAACGGGGGTTGTACCACCGGGGGTTGTAACGGGGTTCACACCGTGGGTGCTCTTTGGTACTCGCTCGCCACCAGCACGGCGGCCAGGCCGTCGAGGTTTTCGAGGATAATGCCCGTGCCGCGCACCACCGCGGTCAACGGATCATCGGCCACCTCCACCGGCACGCCGGTTTCTTCGGCAATGACCTGATCGAGCCCCTTGAGCAGCGATCCGCCGCCGACGAGCACGATCCCGCGGTGCATGATGTCGGCCACGAGTTCGGGCGGCGTTTCCTCAATCGTTGCCTTGATCGTGACGATGAGCGTTTGGAGGGAATGGCGCATGGCCCGCCGGATTTCGGCATCATCCACAGTAACCTCCTTGGGCAGGCCAGTGACCAGGTCCCTCCCGCGCATGGTGGCTTCCATCGGCTCCTCGAGGGCGATGGCCGAGCCGATGGCAATTTTCAAATCCTCGGCCGTGCGCTCACCCAGGAGAATCTTATACTCATCGCGGGCGAAACGGATGATATCGTCATTCAGGCGATCGCCGGCAATACGCAGGTTCTTCGAAACCACAATGCCGCCCAAGGAGATGACGGCAATGTCCGCGGTGCCCCCGCCGATGTCCACGATCATCGAGCCCACCGGATCCTGCACCGCCAGGCGCACGCCGATGGCCGCGGCCATCGGCTCCTCGACGAGGAAGACCTCCCGCGCCCCGGCGTTCTTGACCGCATCCTCCACGGCCCGGCGCTCTACCTCGGTCACCTGCGAGGGGATGCCGATGACCACCCGCGGGCGGGGGAATGCCGAGAATGAGCCGTTGTGAACCTTGTGAATGAAATAACGGAGCATCTCCTCGGTAACCTCGAAGTCCGAAATAATGCCCTCCACCAACGGCCGGATGGCCGTGATGTAGCCCGGAGTGCGGCCGACCATCTTTCGCGCCTCGGCCCCGATGGCCACGATCTGCCCGGTCTTCTGGTTCACGGCCACCACCGAGGGCTCGTTAATCACAATGCCGCGGCCGCGCACGTACACCAACGAATTGGCCGTGCCGAGGTCAATGCCGATGTCTTTGGAAAAGAGGCCGAAGAGCCTATTCAGCATGAAAATATGATGCCAATCTACAAATCTTATGCCAATCCCGCGAATTGCGAATATCGTAGCTCCAAAACACGGATGATAAGCAAACCGACAAAAATCCTTGACAAATATTTTGGAATTGCTTTACTTGGAGAATCTCAACGAAAGGAGCGTGTTATGCGGTGGCCTGATACCCGTCCGATTCCAGAAAAGCTCGCAGGAAGGATTGAACGCTACCGAACAACTGAGGGAGGAATAACGCCCGGAGACTGGTGGTCACTTCTATCCAGTTGCCAGCGCGCAGATCAGGAATACCCCGGACACCATCTCGAAGCCAAGCTCCGGCGTGCAGCAGAAGAGCGAGACATAACCCTCGATTAACTCACCGCCACACCTATCCCCCAGAGGGCCGAACGCTCGCGCGAGCGCTCCGGCCTTTTTTATTTCACTCACTCTATGCTCCTATCTCCCTCGCGGAGAGGTGATTGGCTCGCAACTTTGAAAACGCTCAAAGCGACGAGCGGCGCAGGCGGGGCATTTTGCGCCCTCGGGCTGGCGGTGGGATCCTTAAGCCGACTAAAGTAAAGAGGCGGGGCGCAAAATGGCCTGCCGAGCCGCTTCCGCCGCTCACTTCATCACCATCTTCAACAATCTTTCAACGCTCACCACCTTCCCTTTCTCCTCGCTTCTACTTTTCACCTCCACGCCCTTTTTCTCCAAAGATCTATCCGACACCACCACCCGCCAGGGAATCCCGATCAAATCGGCATCCGCGAACTTCTCCCCGGCGGTCTTCTCGTCGCGGTCATCGTAGAGCACCTCCACCCCCTTGGCAAGCAACTTTTTGTAAAGCGCCTCGGCCGAACTTTTAACTTTAAACCCCTCGACACGGCTCGGGGCAGGCTTTTGACTTAATTCGATGAGGTGTGCCCGGAACGGTGCCACCACCTCCGGCCAAACGACCCCCCTATCGTCGTGATTCACCTCAACGATGGTCGCCATGAGGCGCCCCGGCCCAATGCCGTAGGAGCCCATGACTACGGGCTTTTTCTCCCCGCGCTCATCAGCATAGTAAAGCCCGAAGGCCTTGGCAAACTTTGCGCCGAGCTTGAAGATGTTACCGACTTCAATGGCCTTGCCGGCCTGAACCGTGCCCCGCGAGCATTTCGGGCACTTCGTTCCCATGCGCATCTTCGTGATTTCCTGATTCTGGCTGTAGCGGCAGGAGGAACAGTATACTATGTGATCCTCGCCGGCCTCGGCTAATACCTGGTACTCGTGCGTGTACTCTTTGGTAAACGTGCCGCCACTGGCCTCGGCCACGTAAAAATCAAGCCCCAGCCGCTTGAAAATCTTGCGGTAGGCCTGATCGGCCTTTTCGTAAAAGCCGTTCAAATCAAGCTCGTCCCGGTGAAAGCTATAGAGGTCTTTCATCAAAAACTCGCGGCCGCGCATGAGACCGGATTTCGCCCGCGGTTCGTCGCGGTACTTGGTCTGAATTTGATACACGAAAAGCGGCAGGTCGCGGTACGAAAAAATAGAGCGCGTGGCAATCTCGGCAATCGGTTCTTCGTGCGTGGGCGCGAGGCCGATCTGGCGGTCGGAGTGATCCTTGAACTGGTACATGATGGCGCCCAAGGACTCCCAGCGCCCGGATTTTACCCAGCGCTCCTTGGGCTGGAGTGCGGAAAGCAGCAACTCTTGCCCGCCGATGGCGTCCATTTCCTCGCGGATCACCGCGTTGACCTTGGAGAGCACGCGAAAACCGAGCGGCAGGTAGTCATAGGCCCCGGCCATGGTTTTATAGACAAACCCGCCCCGCTCCAGTAACCGGGCGTTAGCCGATACTTCATCCTTGGGATCCTCACGCAGGGTTTTGCCGAATAAGCGCGATTGGCGCATATGAGCCAATATTAGAACAGTTTGCCGCCAAGCGGAACATCCTGCGCCGGCATGGGCAAGACGACCTCCCCCTCTTCATCCGGCAAGCCGAGCGTGAGCACGTCGGAAACAAACGGCCCAATTGGCTTTGGAGCAAAATTCACCACGGCAATAATCTGCTTGCCGATCAGATCTTCTTTCTGGTAGCGCTCGGTGATTTGCGCGGAGGATGTTTGCACGCCAACCTCCGATCCAAAATCAATCTGAAGTTTATACGCCGGCTTGCGGGCTTCGGGAAAATCCTCAACCTCTACGATCTTCCCGATGCGGATATCTACTTTTGCAAAATCTTCGTAAGTAATCATAATTTTCGGTTTACTGAGGGGCGGGTTCGCGAGCGCACGACGCGCCCGCGAACCCTGACCTTCGCAGTCACACGATAGCCCACTTCTTTCCGTCGTGAGTCGGGTAGTCATTGCCCCCCGGCTTCGGCTCGGAGCGATCGTGTGCCTCAGGCCACCCCATACCCATCCCCCAGGGATGGGTTTGACCTCTTTCACCTTCTTGCGAGCCATCATCTTCCGCGCGTTCCTCTCTATTGACTTCTTCACGGCATCCATCAGTGCTCGCCCTCCGAGTTAGGGTTAACTGCAAAAGCCTCGTCCTTGCAAAGAACAAAAATGCGCTTTGCAAGGACGAGGCTTCTCGTGGTACCACCCTGCTTTGGCTACAACATCACTGCTGCAACCCTTGCTGACTGACTGTGCCAGTCAACCCTATTTTACGGTTGGGGTTCCGGCACTGCTTCCTCCTTCGCCGAAGCTTCGGCGGACAGGCATCGCAGGCAGCTCCCGGGCGGGTTCCCCCACTAAAAGCGGGGTACTATTCCCGTTCA
>CAYJUW010000054.1:0-4087 GCA_964373495.1 uncultured Candidatus Saccharibacteria bacterium
TTATTCATAGTTTTATTTAGCGATTATAATAATTGAGTCCGCTTCCGAAGTACTAGCTAATTCTTCGTACTTTAATTTAGTGTAAACAGTCTTTAAAATTTTGTCAAGTGCATTTTTAAATTCCGCGTTAGTTTGTTTTTGTACTTTTACAGTTGTCTCTTCATAGTCGAATCTCTCGGCGTTGTCAGTATCTGTGACGCGAAAGCCCGCCTCCTCCAAGATATCTTTTAACTCTGTTGCTTCACCTTCCCTGCCGCTGCCGTTTAAGATCAAGATACCGTAGGCTTGGAGATCCAGAATCGAAGAGGCTGTAGCAACTTTTTCAGCTTTTTGAGCAGGGTTGGGTTTGGCGGTGACTTTTTTTCGCGTTTCAATTTTTTTCTCTTTTTGGGGTTTGCTAAATAAAAATAGCGCCAGCGTCAAAACAGCCAGGCAAAGTAGAATGAGTCCGGCGAAAAAAAGCCGTCGCTTGCGAGGAGGAGAAATCTGCGTTTTGGCTGGAGTTTGCTTTTTCAACTCGTCGATTGTCAAGTTTAAAACTCTCTCATCTTGGCCTCTGACATCCTGTTTTAGGGCAAGTCCGATAGCCGGATCAAGAGTCTGCGCCTTAACCGCGAGGCCTTCGATTTGAAGCTTGCCAACAACTTGACCGGCCGCAACTCCTGATACAATAACATTTTTCACTTCCAGCCGGTAGTGATCCTTTACCAATCCGAGGAATTCTTTTAGATGTTCCGGCGTAGGATTAACGTCAAGCGACTCGGTCGCCAAAACAAGACCGCGTTGACAAGCGATGAGGTATACTGTCTCATCGAGGCGGATGATAAGCTGCGGCAGGCTGCTTTCGGCAAGAAGCCGCGCCAGAGAATAAGAGACAGGTTCGATAACTTCGATAGTCAAGCCGGCTTTGGCTGCGGCTTTGCGCAATGCTTCATAGAAAGTCTGCACCACAGCCACAACCTGGACAATCTTTACCTGCCTGCCATCTGTTTGTGGGGCAAGAAGCGTCTCTTTAAAGTCCCAGATGGTTTTGGTCAGATCTTCGGGAATCAGCTCCTGGGCTTTTTTGCCAACTTCTGCCCGCTCATTTTTTTTATCCTCGGCCTCGAGGCTGACGCTGACGACGTATGCAAAATCTTCGCTAAGTAAAATTCGGATCTTTTTGCCGGCGGTTTTTTTTAATTCGGAGAGGGCTTGAGGTAAAGTCTCTGGCGTCCAGTCAAAGGATCTGATCGTGTTGGTTCGGGGTCGCCTGCCTAAAAAAACCTTAAAGACGTTGACCTTATTTTTTGAAATCGAAACGATGATTTTCCTTGGCTCAAACATACTATCAATATACTATATTTCCTTCCAGCTGATGAGGGTAATCATCACCTCGTCTCTCGTGATGACGATGCGAACGGTTCGGGTGTAGCTTGTGCCGATATTTGAGACGTCGATTGTCCACTGATTGCCGGCTTTGCCAATTGTAACGCTACAGGACCCCTCCGGAAGCGTAAGCACTCCGCCTGTATAAGAAGAGCTTCCCCGCGCTTTCCACAATGCCTCTTCGGCGCACTCCTCGACAAACTGGAGAGTCTGTTCTCCCTTTAAAAGAGCCAGGGACGATTGAGCCTCACCAATTGACAAGAATGTAACGCTGGTTGTAATGGCAAGAACGACGAAAGAGATAATTAGTACAGCCGAAAGAGCAATATACCCTTGTTTTATCTGAAATTTAGAAATTGGAAACTGCCTGCCTGACGAGAAGGCAGGGAAATTGGAAATTTTCATATCAGTTGCTTCGCAGTTCGCCGCTCGACTCGATGGTGATAGCCGACTCTTTAAACTCGAAGCGTCCGCCAGTATAGCGCGATTGGACGACCAGAGTAAATCCCACATGCTTGGTTTTATTATCCAAGCTAGTATAATTGGTAAACGTCAGATCGGTAACATTCGTATCGGCCGAATTAAGAGGAACTGGTGTTGGAACCGCGCTACCTCTTCGTATGCGAACCAATCCTCCGGCAACATCAATCTCGGTCGGATCGTTTGGCGCGGACTTCGCAAGCGACAGTTTTGCCCCTGGAGTCTGGGCCAAATTAATGCCGAAGTTGGACGAGCCGAAGTTAATATCGTTGGCCGATCTTATCTCGTACTTTATCCGCTCGCTTAGATAGCGGGCCAGCGAATAAATCTCCTGTTGAGTTGCGCTTTTCTCGCCGATCCCGACCACATTCCAGGCGTAAGTAACCAAAGACGTCAAAACAATCGAGACAATACCAACATATAAAACTAGCTCTAAAAGCGTAAAGCCTCTTTTAAATTGAGAATTTTTCATTTGTTAAATCAAATCAGTTTATAAAGTTTTCCAGATTCTGTCAAAGCTTTCCCTCCCACCAGTGCTCGACTGGCGGCGAATATCGCCAGATCTGCGCGCTGTTGGGAGACCCTTCCAGCTTTGCCACCTGTTCCTATATCTATTTTATTAATCAATTTTTTTCATCTTTCATCTTTCATCTTTCGACTTTCCATTCTCAACTCTCAATTCCCTCATGGTTGTCTCCAGTAGCTAAAGGCAAATGGGCTCCCGACCGCTTGACTCAATGTGCCCGCCACAAGCGATGCTCCAGAGTCAGAGTTGGTCCAGGTAAAAGTCGGGCCAGCGCTCATCACCAATCGCTTGGCAAAAAGTTTTGCATTGACATCCGAGACTATAAAAAGCAGCCGGTCGCTGTTGATCGGATCCATCTGAATGTCAAACCAGCGTTGCGGGTTGCCAAAAAGAGGTGTCGGGTTGAAACTTAAGGTCCCGCTCCAGCTGGGAGGACTGCCCGGAGTCATAGTAAGGTATCTAACATTCGTCGTACCTGAATCGTGATAGACCACAATCCCCCGCGTGGCCGACGCGGAAGTCAGCCAGCCGGTTGTGACCAGGTGGCCGCCGGCTACTGAAGTCTGGGCCGACGTGTCTTTGTTGGCAACATTGTCCCAGGCGCTCCCGGACCAGCGGCCAACCTGCAGGTCGTCGCCAGCGTCGCCAATTGCGGCAAAGATGATCTGATTGTCAGTCGGGTTGGCAGAGATGTCTAGATTATGAGCGTCATCGCTAAAGGTCGGCGGAGTCGCGACCGAACTCCAGGAGCAGGTTGCACTCCCGCCTGTACAAGCTCTGTACCTGACGCCATTTGTCCCGTTGGCTCCGGCTGAATTTGCCCAGACGACTAAGACATCGCCGGAGGTTGATTCGTACTCGACGTCAAAATCATCCACGTCTTGAGCTGTCGAAACTACCTCCAGGGATGTCTCGGTCGCGGCCGACGGCTCGTTGCCCCAGGCGCTCCCCGACCAGATCATAGCCGACAGATCAGAAGCCGAATCGGCCCAGATGGCAGATAGCAAGTTGGAGTTTGCTCGCCTGTCCCAGGCCAGCTTTACCCAGTGAACGACGCCCGACGTCCTGGCAGGATCTAAATTAACCTCTCCCGACCAACTTCCTGCTCCGCAGCCGGTCGATCCTAATTTTGTTCGGTACCCAAGCTCGTTTGTCGTTGCAACATTTCGCGAATACAGGACAATCGCGTCGCCCGTATTTGTCTCGTAGGCGATGTCAAACCTTCTGGTTGTGCCGGTGCCGCCGACCGCGGCCGACCATTCACTGCTCCAGGCCGTCCCGTCGTAACAGATAACTCGAAGTGTGCCAGTGGAGTCAACATATCCTGCTATCGCCTCTCTTTTTGTGGACGAGGTTCTCATCTGAAAAGTTCGACCTAAAGCTCCTGCCAGGCTATCGGATTGAGCGCCAAAGCTATTTTGTCCGTTGTTGTACACTCTGAATTTGGGAAAGGTGGGGCTATTTAGACTATCGCTGTAGACTATGATTCCCTCCAGCGCCTTTCGCCAGTCGATAAGATAGGTAATCAGGCTTATACTTCTATTTCTTCCTGGTCCCGCGATCCACGAGACGGTAGAAGTTACTTTCTTGCTGTTTTGATCGCTCGACCCAGTCGGCGCCGGCACAATATTGCCGTTTGCGTCGCGGTTGACACTCTCTACCTTGAGCTGGCGCGTATAATTTTTTCCGCTGACTAAAATGTCGCTTGTCCCG
>CAYJUW010000055.1:0-4040 GCA_964373495.1 uncultured Candidatus Saccharibacteria bacterium
AGCTCCGGTCAAGCCGGAACTCTATTCCGTACGGAATAAGTCTCTACGGGGTTACACGCGAATTCTATTGAAGCTCCGATGCACGCGTACATCAGAGTGATGCTCGGTATGACACAGTGCTTGACCACACAAGGCCATGAAGGGAGGCGTCCTCCCCCACGCGCCCAGCATTGTCGCCTTATCGGCGCTCTCGCGCCGACATCCTCAACGTTGTTGTTGTGTCATACCGAACCTGAATTGTTGTGCTTCAATAGAATTCGCGTGAACTTCCCACGGTATTGCCCATATTTTATATATGGGTTTCACCGTTATAAGCCACTATTTTCTTTGAGATCTTGCCTATCAAACAAGATTTCTCAAATGGCTAATGCCATTACTGGCATGGCGCCCCGATTTGTTGAGGTGCCGAACTGCGCCGTCGCTGTGGACGCTCGGGCGCAACTAGCCTGTTCAATGTTTTCACATTAGACTATATCTTCACCCCCATCTTTCGATTGAAGGATGGGGGGACGGCGTATTGCGGGATCCCTCATTGAGATTCCGCCCGACACAGTAGTGTCAAGTCGTTACGGGGTCACGAAGGTAGTTTATAGTTGAACTGATCGATAATATATGGGCGGATCGATGACCCAAGTTTCCGCGTTTGATCTGGAGAAAAATACAATGCAAAGCCCTTTTTCTTTGCAAGTACTCTCGCCTCGAGATCATACTTCGCGTTCAGCGCGCGTGAGGCGATCCCAGCTTCGGCGCGCGTTACATTCCCGAGATAGAGATACGACACTCTATCGCGCGGATAGTAGTAGCCATCATCCATGTACCAGACTGCGAGCACCATCGGCGAGCGGAGGAAAACTTCCAGGTTCCGGGGAATTGCTTTCCTACCGCCTGGATAGAAGATTTTCCGTAACGTCCCGAGTCCTGGCATCGACTGCGATTGATGACGCCAGTACTCATACACTCTCCTGGTAAGGGGATGAACTCGCTTGAGATATTTTGGCTTCCCCTGGAAGAGCTGCGATAACTGCTCCACTTTCCAGAGGAGGTATGCCTTTTGCTTCGCGCCGTGTTCAAGGCGCAACCGGGCATTGCGCTCTCCGGTTTTCTGGAGAAACGCATCTCCCAGGATTGCGCCGACCAAAATATCCCGCTGAAGTGACGATAACTTCATGGTTTTCTTTGTACCTTCGGACTTCCCACGGTATTCCAAGAGGTCGAGAACCCTGCTTCCAGCAGGGAAAGACCGCCTCTGGTTCACCGTTATAAGCCGTACATTTCCCACATTGCTATGGGATTGGACAACGGACCCTTATTGCAGGGTCTATCCCCGGGGTAGCTTTTATCCGTTGAGCTTTGGCCTTGTTCTAGTAAGTATGAATCTCCCGAATGACATCTCGAATGCTACCGAATTCATCTCGAATTGATTCGAGAATCATTCGTGTAATTCGAGAGTAAATTCGAGAAATTACATGTGGCCATCGGATCACTACGCTCTGCTTTCGCATCTGCTCGAGATGTCCCTCTCGCAGTCAAGCCGGCTTTTCCCGTTGCAGGTCCAGCGCGATTTCCATCCGCGCTAAGCCGACCTTTAGGCCCCTCCGTTACCCTTTGGGAGGGTTCTGCCCCAGACAAACTGCCCGCCAGGCACTGTCTCAGCGGAGTTTGATCTCCGCCGGTTAGAATCGAATGTCCTCCAGAGTGGTATTTCACTGACGGCTCCATGCCGCCCGAAAGCAGCACTTCAACGCCTCCCACCTATGCTACGCAAAAGGATGTTCGACCCAATACCAAGTTGCAGTAAAGCTCCCGGGGTCTTTTCGTCTAACTGCAGGTAACCGGCATCTTCACCGGTACTGTATTTTCACCGGGCTCCTCGTTGAGACAGTCCCCCAGTCGTTACGCCTTTCATGCGCTTCGGAACTTCATTCTCGCTTCGCTCGCATCGCGATGCCAATCTGCGAATGATATGCTAATGATGCGAATCTGCGAATCCTCTTCTTTCGAGAGGTATGGACTATATCTTCACCCCGATCTATATCGGGAGCTTGCGTGTAGTCTCTACGGCGTCCCCACCTCGCGGTGAGGTTCCCTCGGTATTATCATATTCGCCCATTGGCGAACTTAGATTTCACCGATACAGCAAGTGCTTCAATCCGCCCCACGGCGGAAGGGGGCAAGTTTCCGAACTTACCCGAAAAGGAATTGCGCTACTTTAACACGGTTATAGTTCATTGTCAACCTTTGTCGCCAAAGGGTATGGACCATATCTTCATCCAGCCACAGTGTCTCAAGCTGTGGTTGGAGCTCGGCGTATGGCCTCTGAGGATTTTCCGATTTTAATAACCGGAATCTTTCCTGCTGATTGACCGCACTGGACGCGTTTTGAGTCGTTGTATGCGACTAGCTCCAGATACTCGGTTTTCCCAGCATATAGCCAAGTTATTACCCTAAGATTGCTCTTAGGCGCGGCAACTACTGATCGTGTTTACCGCGGACATTGACGAGGGCTTGGCGTCACACGCAGTAAGACGTTGATATAATCTCAATCCCACTACAGCAACGCTTAACCTTCTCGCATTGGTCAGGCGTCACCCCCTATACATCCTCTTACGAGTTAGCAGGGAGCTGTGTTTTTGGTAAACAGTCGCTAGGGGTTCTTTCGCTGCGGCCCATCTCCCGAATCCCGCTCGAATTACGAGCTCTCGAATCAATCTCGAATTTGGCGGCCGATATTCGAGAAGAATTAGAGAGGTAATTCGGGAAGGATTCGAGAGATGGGCAAGCCATATCGCGAACTTACGGCTGCTTGTTTGCCGAGTTCCTTAACGAGGACTCACCCGTTCGCCTTGGTCTACTCGACCTACCCACCTGTGTTGGTTTGCGGTACGGTTCCGCACTGGTTAGCTCTAGACGGTTTTCTGGGAAGCGCGCTTTCAGGAATTTCCCGAGGATTGCTCCAAGGAATTTTCCCGACGCTTGGATCCGGGCTTGACCCCCGGCCGCGGATTTGCCTGCGGCCGATCCTCGCGCCAGGAACGGAAATCCAATCTCCCGCCCCTGATACTGCGCTCCGTCGCGCCATTGAAACCAGTGCCGAGTGCTGGAATATTAACCAGCTCATCCATCGGCTGCGGCTTTCGCCATGGCCTTAGGACCGACTTACCCTTGGATGATTGACATTGCCAAGGAAACCTCGGGTTTTCGGCGATCCGGACTTTCACCGGATGTGCGGTTACTCGTGCCAACATTCTCTCTTCCCAACGCTCCAGTCGCCCTCGCGGGTCAACCTTCACGGCGATGGGAATGCTCTCCTACCACGCCGCGCACAGCGCGGAAATTCTAAACCCTAATCTCTAAATCCTACTCAAACTCAAAATTCAAAAGTTCCAAACCCTAAACGATTCGTCGTTTTTGAGCTTTGGCTTTTGAGATTTGGAATTTGTTTGGAGTTTAGGATTTCGGATTTAGAATTTCCGTGCTATGCACGGCATCCGCAGCTTCGGTAGCCCCGACGTACAGTCGGGGTCCCGACACCTTTTGGGCGTCGGGACATGCTTAGCCCCGTTGAATCTTCGGCGCCGAATCTCTAGACGAGTGAGCTGTTACGCACTCTTTAAAGGATGGCTGCTTCTAAGCCAACCTCCTCGCTGTATAAGAAATCCGACCGCCTTTCCCACTGAGCATGCATTTTGGGACCTTAGCTGGCGATCAACGGCTGTTTCCGTTGCGCACGACGGAGCTTAGCCCCCGCCTGCTGACTCCCGGAATAACATCCAGCGCATTCGGAGTTTGATTGGTCGGGGCGAGTTGCCCCGCTCCCAACCATCCAGTAGCTCTACCTCGCCGGACATATAATCCGAGGCTAGCCCAAAAGCTATTTCGGAGAGAACCAGCTATTTCCAGGTTCGATTAGCTTTTCACTCCTTGCCACAGCTCATCCGAAGGCGTTACACGACCAACCGGTTCGGGCCTCCCCCCGCCTTTCGGCGGGGTTCACCCTGGCCATGGCAAGCTCACCTGGTTTCGGGTCGCAAGAGTGCTGC
>CAYJUW010000056.1:0-4007 GCA_964373495.1 uncultured Candidatus Saccharibacteria bacterium
ACTGCGTCATTACCTGCGCTAAATTGTGTACCTATTTGATTAGCGACCTGTTAGGCCCACTCCCGCGCGTTTGGTGAGCGGTCTTTGTTGCCAAAGATTTTGGAAAATGCTAGTGTTGGCGTTGTGTTTTGAGGAGGCGTGGCAGAGCGGACGAATGCGCCGCACTCGAAATGCGGTAGGGGAGCAATTCCCTCGGAGGTTCGAATCCTCCCGCCTCCGCCAAGCGCTTCGGCCTTCTCGCCACCGACCGAGTATGCAATACCTGTTTACCAATCCCACCCTCGCGCTGGCGATCGCATCGGCGATCGTTCTTGCTGCTCTGGCGTGGCTCATCCTTGATCTCCGGCGGCGTTGGAGCCGGGTATTCGGCGCGAAAACAAAGAATGCAGCGGAAGCGCTCTTTGAAGCATTCCAACGGCTGGCCGCCGCGGAGACCCAACTCAAAGGCATCGAGCCGCGCCTTGCCGTGCTCGAAGGCATCGGGAGGGTCGCCGTCCAAAAATTCGGCTTCCTGCGCTTCAACCCTTTTGGAGATACCGGGAGCGACCAGAGCTTCGCCGTCTGCCTGCTTGACCGCGAGAATAACGGCTTTGTCCTCTCAAGTTTGTACACCCGCGGGGGCGTGCGGATCTACGCCAAGGAGATCAAAAGCGGGGTTCCCAAGCACTCGCTGTCGGATGAAGAGAAGCAGGTACTTGAACAAGCTACGAGCGCTAAATCTCTAAACCCTAATTTCTAAATTCTAAACGAATCCCAAATTCGAAATTAGAAATTCCAAACGTGCTTGTACTTTGGGGCATGGGGGGGTGTTTAAGATTTCGTGCTTCGGATTTCAAGTGATGAATTATGGACCAGATGACTGAAACGAAAAAGAAAGAAACCGGATTGACACCGAGACCCCCCATCGTCGTGGTGGTGGGCCACATTGACCACGGCAAAACCACGCTCCTGGACTACATCCGCAAAACCGCGGTGGCCGAGAAAGAGGCCGGCGGCATCACCCAAGGAATCGGCGCCTACCAGGTGACCGCAGGTCATCCTGAAGGAGCGCAAGCGACTGAAGGATCCCCCGACAGACCAGGGGGGACCCTTCGCTCCGCTCAGGGTGATTTTGCGAACCGCAAGATCACCTTCATAGACACCCCGGGGCACGAGGCCTTCTCGGCCATGCGCCAGCGCGGCACCAAGGTCGCCGACATTGCCGTACTCGTGGTGGCCGCCGATGAGGGCGTCAAACCCCAGACCGAGGAAGCCATCCGCATCATCCGCGACGCCGGGCTGCCCTTTGTGGTGGCCATCAATAAAATGGATAAACCGAACGCTGATCCCGCGCGGGTAAAACAGCAGCTGGCCGAGCGCTCGGTCCTCGTCGAAGGGTTTGGAGGCCCGGTGCCGGTGGTTGAACTTTCGGCAAAAACCGGCCAGGGGGTAGATGCGCTGCTGGAAACCATCCTGCTCCTGGCCGAGCTTGAGGAGCTTACGACCGACCCGACCAAGCCCGGCGAGGGCGTAGTCATCGAATCGCACCTCGATCCCAAGCGTGGGGCAACGGTAACCCTCCTGATTGAAGACGGCACCGTCGAAGAAGGCAATTGGATGCTGATTGGCGAGCAGGTTGCGCCGGTGCGGATTTTTGAAAATTTCCTGGGCGAGACCCTGGCCGCGGCCGGGGCCGGCGAGCCGATCCGCATCGTGGGCTTCGGCCGGCCGCCCGAACTCGGCGAGCGGTTCGCGGCGGCCAAGACCCGCGCTGAAGCCGAGGCGTTCGCCGCTGCCGCCGCCGGCGCGCCGGGTCCCCGACCCCGTGCCGCCAACGGCGCGGCACCGGCAGGGAAAACAACAGTCAACATCGTCCTCAAAGCCGATGTCCTCGGCTCGCGGGAGGCGCTCCAGGCCGCCCTGGCCGCCATCGCCTCGCCCGAACTTTCCAACCGCATCGTCAAGAGCGGGGTTGGCGATATCAACGAATCCGACGTCAAGCTCGCCGCGGCGACCAAGAATACGTTCATCATCGGCTTTCGGGTCAAAATGCCGGCGCCGATCAAAGAGCTGGCCGAGCGCTCGGGCGTGACCGTGGTCAGCGGCGAGGTGATCTATGACCTCCTCGACGCCGTCAAGACGACCATGCTGGCCTTGGCACCGGCTGAAGTGCGCCGGGTGGAACTCGGCACGGCCAAGATTCTTGCGCTCTTTCGGCAAGAGCGCAGCAAGCAGATCGTGGGCGGCCGTATGGAATCGGGAAAAATCCTCAAGGGCGCGCGGTTTGACATCATTCGCAACAGCATACGGATCGGCGCGGGGAAGGTCGTCGAACTCCAGAGCCAACGCCGGCCCACCGAAGAGGTTCCCGAAGGCCAAGAATTCGGCATCCTCGCCGATGCCGATATTTCCATCGCGGCGGGTGATGCCCTCGCGGTGTTCAGCGAGGAGAAGGTAATACCGAAGCTATAGAAGCAATATTAGACGCAAACGGCAACGCGAACTAAAACGCAAATTGCGCATACGGTTGCGTGGGATGCGTGCGTCCGATTTGCTTCTATCGAAATGGCCAGCGCCCGGCGCATCGAGAAAATCAACATCCTCCTGCGCGAGGTCATCGCCGCGAACCTCGAGCGCGACGTTCCCTTTCCTCCCGGGGTTCTCGTAACCGTAACCCGCGTCGAGGCCACAAACGACCTCTACTACGCGGCGGCCTATATTTCGGTGCTCGGGCCCGAGCATACAGAGGGAGAAGTACTCGAGCAGCTCCGGCGCGAGACCGCCGCCGTGCAGCGCACCCTCAACCGCACACTCCGCATGCGCCCGGTGCCGAGAATTTCTTTTGCCGTTGACCAGGGGGAGAAACGCCGCGAACGGATTGAGAAGTTGCTCAGTGAACAAAAATAGAGTACAATCAGCCATCGCTGGGCTGTTGTGGAGAAGAACAAAAGCGATTCAATAGCTTTGCCCGGGAGTTTGCCCCGCACAAAACCCTGGCGCCGTGGCGAAGAAGGACAAAAGCGTTTTAATAGCTTTTGCCCGGGAGTCCGTCCCGCCGGCAAACGGCGGCGCGGTGGCGAAGTAGCTAACGCGACGGTCTGCAAAACCGTTATCCAGGGGTGCAAATCCCCTCCGCGCCTCATGCCGCCGTTTGCCTACGGGATTGCGATTTGTTCCTAAAATTATACGTTTTGGACAAATCGGGAACAAAACTCCTATCCGCGGGCCTGCCCCGCACTTGCTTGCATAGTGCGGGGTGCAAATCCTGCCATGGCCTTAGGCCGAGGTGGTGAAACTGGCAGACACGGGGGGCTTAAAACTCCCTGAGCGAAAGCTCGTGTGGGTTCAACTCCCACCCTCGGCATTCCCGCCCGTAGCTCAGTTGGTAGAGTCCAGATGCTGTGTCCGTCCCTAGCTCAATTGGCAGAGCAGCGCCCTCTTAAGGCGACGGTTCCGAGTTCGACTCTCGGGGGACGGATTGTTGTCTGGAAAAGCAAATCTTCCCGCCTACTCAAGTCAATAGCTTAGGCCTTCTCGCCGGCACATGGGCTGGAGTGTTTGACAGCATCGGCCGGGTAGATACGCTTAAGGGTATGACGAAGAAACTCACTCTCGAACGGCTCGCCGAGCTTACCCACCAGGAGCTCCTCTCACTCGGGAAGCGGGCTGATGATGGCTTCAAGCGGATGGACCAGGGTTTCCAGGTAATGAGCGATGAGTTCGACCGGGTGCGAAGCGCGCTCCGTGAAATCAAACTGACCAGGGACCTCATATCTCGCGCCGTGGCCGGAGAGCTCGCCGAGCTCCGCGCTCGCCTCTTCCGTGTGGAGAAGAAGATCGGTCTAACTCGATAGGATCGGCTGGTCGAGGTAGCTACCCTGAACACTGATCGATCCGGCGCAACGGCTACGTCGAGAGATTCGCCTCGAACCACTTCCAAAACCCGCTGATTAACTGATCCAAAGTTCGATGGATGTCCCGATACGGGGGACCAATAAGCGAGGCGAATAAAAACCGCAAAAGAACCC
>CAYJUW010000057.1:0-3939 GCA_964373495.1 uncultured Candidatus Saccharibacteria bacterium
GGCCATCCTTGGGCGAGCGGAGGCCCAAAAGTTCAATCCGCAAGCACTCATTCATGAGCCCCGATGCAGCGCCATCGGGGTTTTTCTTTTTTAAAAAACCCGCTCGGAGGGAACACCCCAGAGCGGACTTTTTAAAGCTTAGCGGATTTTTTGAATTTTAGCGGATTCTCTAACTTTTCATCTCGACTCCCAATAATCCCGATCGGGATTATTAGGAGGAATGTCCTTTTTCTTCAGTATCTTTCTCAGCATCTTTCCCAACGTCTCTCCCAACATTTTTCCCAGCATCTTTCCCAGCGTCTTTTCTCCCGCGCATAATAGAGAGGAAATGCGCCGCTATTTGATTTCAATCGTTGCGCCGGCTTCCTCCAGCTTCTTTCTTATCTCCTCCGCGGTCGCCTTGTCCACGCCTTCTTTCACTACCTTGGGCGCGGCATCCACCAAATCCTTGGCTTCTTTTAAGCCCATCTGGGTGAGCTCGCGAATGGCCTTGATTACCTGAATTTTCTGCGAGCCGCCGGATTTAAGCTCAACCGTAAAAGCGGTCTTCTCCTCTTTGGCGCCGGTCCCTTCGTCGGTGCTTGCCACCGGCGCCGCAGCCATCTGAACGGCGGCCGAGACCCCGAATTTTTCCTCAATGGCTTTCACCAGCTCGGAAAGTTCCAAGACCGACATTTTTTCTATTGCCTCTAGTATCTTTTCTTTGTCCATAGCGATTTGGTTCTTGGTTTATAGTTGTTAGTTTTAGTTGTCAGCTTATAGTTTTGGTTAAACTAAAACCAATAACCAACAACCGAAACTAATAACTAAAAACTATGAACCGAAACTACTTATTACTTTTAATTTGATTAAGCACGACCACAAGATTATGAATATTTCCCCATAAAACATTTACCAAACCCCGAATCGGGCTTTGCAACGCTCGAGCCGCCTGCCCAAGCAGTTGCTCCCGCGACGGAAGCTTTGCCAGCGCCAGCACCTCCCGGGCTTCCAAGATTTTGCCGGCCAGCACTCCTTTTAACACTTTGAAAGTTTCGTTTTCTCTGGAAAACTTGGCCGCGGCTTTGGCCGGAGCAATCTGGTCCTCGTAGCCGAAGATGACGCCGATCTCGCCTTCGAGCGCCTTGGGTTCAATCCCGCTGAACGCGGGACCGGCTGAGGCGAGCGCCCGCCGGAGGAGCGTTTTTTTTGCCACCTTGAACTCGGCGCCGATCTTCTGTAGTTCCCGCCGGAGCGCGGTGAGCTTGGCCACGGAGATGCCGCGGATATCGGTAAAAATAGAAACGCGCTGGCGTTCAAATCGCTCGCCTAGCCCTTCAACCAGTTTCGCTTTTTGTTCGCGGGTTAACATAGTTGAATTTAACCCCGCACTAAAGTTCGAAATGAGGCCAAAGTAAGCGGGGGTTATCTCACGGAATCCGCCTTCGGCTCCGGTTATTAACTGCGGGAGCGGTGCTGAAACTTAGTGCGGGGTTCTAATGTCCACAGCTATTTGCACTTCGCCTGCGGCCCGTGCTCGCAGGTGGGCATTGAAAATAGACCGGATGGCCGGCCCAAAGATACCAGGGTTATTGCGCGCCCTAAGGCGAAAACCATCGGGCGAGCCCTCGGCCGGTCTTAGCGCCGCCTATCGCGGCTGCCGGCGGTCTTTGGGACTGCGGTTCAATCCTAGTCCAAGCCCGGCCTAGCGTCAAGCCGTTGCCGCGGCCAAGGCCTAACGCTTGCGCCGCTTTAAGTTTTGTCTAATGCGCCGGGCAAGTTTTCGCAAGGGATACTCGGTATCGTATTTAGGCGTCTGTCCAGCAGTAAAGCCGAAATCAAGGTTTCTAGTCAAAGAAACGCTGTTCCGGTCTGCTCTAGTAATCACAGGTATGCGTATTCTAGGCAGTTTTCTTATAGTTTTTCTCCTGCTAATCATACTTTTAAGAGGATTTTTAAGCGTTCATCTCTTTCCAGAATACCACCAACGCGAGCCATGGCGATACTACGAGTGGTGCCCCAAAGAGTATGGTCTTCAATATTGCGATGAACACCGGCAGGAGCTTCAGTGGGAGTATTCAGAGTTTCAGTAGAGTTTTTGTCCGGAAAACCTTATAAAATCACACGATATTTAAAACTTGTCGTCAATACCAAAGTATGCTAGGATGGCATTGTACCGCGTGAAATCGCGGTATTTACATGAGTACCGGCCTCAGAGCAGGGGTCATCGCCCCTGTGTTCCTGGCAGCGGTTCTCGGGGTCTCGATCCCCCACGCTGCCGAGTCCGACTTTGAGAAGATCGAAATCAGATTGCCGCTGGGGGTGATCATCATCAACGCCAACTCGATTCTCCAGGCCAAATCTCCGAGCCAGCCCGAGTGGGCCTCGAAGTTCGTCATGTACGTAACCGCCTACTCGAGTTCGGAAGACGAAACCGACAGCACGCCGCATGTCACGGCGTCGGGAACGAGGACGCGCGATGGCGTGGTCGCCACCAACATCTTCCCCATCGGAACGCAAGTGAAAATTCCGGAGCTCTTCGGCGAGAAGGTGCTCGTCGTCGAGGACCGGATGCACAAGCGCTTCACCGACCGCATTGACGTCTGGATGCCGTCCAAGTGGCAGGCGCTCACGTTCGGGAAGCAGCGCGCGGCAGTCGAAATCGTAGAACTCTAGAAAACTAAAAGCCGGCGTAACCCAAACGCCCCGGCACGTGCCGGGGCTTTGGGTATTTCATCCAGTATTCTTGAAATAGTGCGAACCGTTTTCGCCGCCTGCTTGCCCGTCCGAAGCCAAAAGGCGAAGGAGGGCGGCGGCGAGGAAAGCCCCCCGCTTGCCCGTCCGACTTGTCCCTCGTAGCTTTAGCGAAGTGGGAAGCCGAGAGGCGACCGCGTGCCGCCTTAGCTTTAGCGGTGGCGCAAGGAAGGGCGAAAATTCGGAAAGACGGCGGCCTGTCCGCCAAAGCTTTAGCGTCGGCGGAAGCCTCGGCGCAGGCGGGGAGCCGCACCGACTTGTCCCGCCGAAGTTTTAACGAAGGCGGATGACAATTTCAAGTTTTTCTTTGGCGGCAAATTAAAAATCAATATCTATTGGACCCGTAAGATAGACTGAAACTTTCATCTCATTTGGTAGTTCCCCGAGTGGTAGGCTAGGCTCACTATGGTAAGGGTTTGCCACAGCCCTATCACGAACAACTACGTAAAACCTCTGTCGCTGGGTCTGCTGAATTCCAGGATATACTTTTTCTGCCGGCACAAGTCCTTTTGATTGAGCAAACTCCCGTAATGCGGCCCGATAATCTTCATCCGCAGATACAGCGCCGCCTAAATAGAGGACACCAACATCTATAGGATAAAGGATTGTCTCTAAAGTGGCCTGTTCCCTTAGGGAAACATTCGAAATTTCAATCGGGTTAAGTCTTACTCGCTGCTGATTATAGGAGATCGTATATTTATTTTCTTTACCACCCAAAACGAAAGCAACTATTTTTTCTGTCGATCTCTTGAGCCAATTAATATCCACGATAATCTCCCCTCTGATCGGTAAGATTACTGCGGGGCATATATCCCCCTTACCTTTGGTAAAGTAATAACCAACGATGTTGATTGATAACTTCTCATCAGTATAAGTTTCTGTCGTTTTGATATCTGAGGCGTTATCACATCCACCATAGTTACCACCATACAGAATAATAACCGGAACACGCTCATTGTTATTTATTGATGAGTTCAATTGAAGGTTTATATTTTCTGGAACGACAAACTTTGTGCCAGATTTGATCTGTATCAACAAACTAATTCCTATAATAATCGCGACTACAACTACTAAAGAATAAAATAATTTCTGTTTGCTCATGGTAATTTATAAAAAATTTTCTCCCCCCAAATTAAGATATGGGGTTCGAACCGACCCCAGTAGCAGAAACTCCGTTTCGCTACGGGGCACGTGTTTTTCTCCGGG
>CAYJUW010000058.1:0-3868 GCA_964373495.1 uncultured Candidatus Saccharibacteria bacterium
GATATCGTCTTTGGGGAAATCCGCATCACCGAGGAGCTCTCGGACTCCTTTGTCGCGCTCTCCGCCGCCGATCAGGGCATTGAGCAGCTGCTCTATAATGATCTCGTCGCCGATGCCCTGCCCGGCTGCAGCGGCCCGAGCCCCTGCACCTACGGCCCGGTGAACGTTGATCTCGGGAGTCAGCGCTGTACCCGGCTTTCCCTCAAGCGCACCGGCAACGGCCAGACCACGGCCGAGTCCATTGGCGAGTATCGCTGCGGGAGCGCGCTTTCGGTAAAGCGCCGGCTGGTGACGTCGTATGAGAAATGAGAAAGCCGCGACCTTCGGGTTTTCTCCGGACACCGGCGGCGGCCTCGAAACCGGGCTCGTGGCCTGCCGCTTAATGAGACCTCGGGTACGTGCAACGATGTGAAGGGGGTAAACCACCTCACCGATAACAACGCCGTAACTTCCAATCCCGGCAAGGTGGGCAACGCAGGGCAATTCACGAGGGCGAACACCGAGTACTTAAGCATTGCGGATAATGCCGATCTGAGCACGGGCAACATAGATTTTACGATTGCGGCCTGGGTCTATGCAGATACCAGTCCTAATCCTGGTGCTTTTAACGTTATTGCCAGCAAAGAAAACCAGCCGCCAAACGAATGGACCCTAGGTTGGGTACAATCCTCTAATAGAATTGTGTTTAGGATATGGAATCCGGGCGACCTTCTTCTTCCGGCTAACAGCTTAGGTATCCCCTCTACTGCTACTTGGTACTTCATCGTGGCCTGGCACGACGCCGCCGCGGACACGATTAACATCCAAATCAACAATGGAGCAGTTGATTCAATCGGGACCGGAGGTGCCGGGCCCAGCGATACTACGGCCACGTTCCAGATCGGCGACATTGGTCTGGGATCAGGGAACAGTTGGAACGGCCGCATTGACGAGGTCGGCATCTGGAAACGCGTGCTCACCGCCCAGGAACGGGCCGACCTCTGGAACAACGGCCTCGGCAACACCTGCGCCTCACCCTGCCAGTAGTTAGTTGTAGGGTCAGACCCTACTATGCCATTATGAGAACATGCCAAGACGATCAAGGGAATTTGAGGTTGGCGAGATTTATCACGTAATAAAACGTGCCACCGAGGGAAGGAAAATCTTCCCAAAACCGCAGGATGCCCATAGGTTTATCTTAGGCCTAGAATTCTGCAACACCACTGAGCCAACCGACCTCTGGCTGCTCCTAGTAGGGTCTGACCCTACTAGGCATAATGATGGAAATCGCATTGCGGAACGACTTAAAAGGCAGCGAGAAAAGAAACGTCAGCCACTGGTAGAGATACTTGCCTTTGTTTTAATGCCAAATCACATCCATCTTATCACCCGAGAGATACGAAAGGGCGGAATCTCAAAATACATCCAAAAATTGGGTGGATACTCGACATACTTCAACAAACAGTACCGACGCATGGGCTCTCTTTTCCAGTCGCGTTTTAAAGCAGTACACGTGAAAGATGATGTTCAACTCAATACTATTTTTGCGTACGTACATACTAACCCAGTTGAAATGTGGGAGCCGGGATGGAAAGATTGCAAAGTCAAGAATCCGGACCGGGCGATCAAAAAACTCAAAGAATATTGGGCTTCAAGCTATAATGATTACATCGGCAAACCCCGATTTCCGTATGTAATCAATCGTAAGTTCTTCCTCGATTTCTACGGCAGCGAAGGGAGGTGCGAACAGGCCATACTGGACTGGATCAATTTTAAAGCAGGGCAAACAGAATTCGGCCCAGAAATTGTTGAGTGATACCACCTGGGAGCGAATAGTAGGGTCAGACCCTACAAATCTATAAATCCGAGGTTTCTATGCAGTTTCGAGAACTCGCAATATACCTCCAGAAACTCGAGAATATCACCTCGCGGAACGAGATGACGCGGGTGCTGGCCGACGCGCTCAAGAGCGCCTCGGTCGAGGAGGTGGATAAGATCTGCTATCTCCTGTTGGGCGAACTCGTGCCAAGCTACCGGGGCATTGAGTTCAATATTGCCGAGAAGCTGATGGTCCAGATCCTTGCGAGCGCCTACGGCCGGGACGCGGCGGAAGTCCTCCGCCGCTACAAAACCACGGGCGACCTCGGCGACGTCGCCCGGGTCCTGTCCAATGAGCGTCGCAAGGGCGGGGGGGAGCGTGTTAGTGTTTCAGAGGTTTACAAACGGCTGCTGGCCATTGCCGAGGAGTCGGGGGCGGGCAGTCAGGAGCGGAAGGTCAAGCGCTTCGCCGAACTCTTGGGCGCGCTTGACCCGCTCTCGGCCAAGTTCGTGGCGCGCATTCCGGTTGGGAAGCTGCGCCTCGGCTTCTCTGATGTTACGCTCTTGGACGCGCTCTCCATGATGGAAAAAGGCGATAAATCGGCGCGACCGGCCGTGGAGGCGGCATTTAACGTCACGGCCGATATCGGCGAAATCGCCAGACGCGTCAAAAAAGGCGGGCTGGCTTCGCTAAAAAAGCTTGAGGCAAAACCCGGCGTGCCCATCCGACCGTCCTTGGCCGAACGCCTTCCCAACATTGAAGAGGTGTTCGAGAAAGCAGGACCCGAGGTCGGGGTAGAGCAAAAATTTGATGGATTTAGAACACAAATACACGTATGGAAAGAGGGGAGCAAAAAAGAAGTCCGGTTGTTCTCCAGGAACCTTGAAAGCACCACTCACATGTTTCCGGAAATAGTTGAAGCGGCCGGGCGGCTAAACGTTGAGAGCGCGATACTGGATGGGGAAACTATAGGATATAATGCTAAAACCGGGAAATTCGCGCCATTCCAGGAAACCGTACAGCGGAAAAGGAAACACGAAGTGGCGGAATTCGCCCAAAAGATACCTTTAAAGATTTTTGTCTTTGACGTTTTATTTTACGATGGCACATCACTTCTCAAGCTATCTTTCAGAGAACGGCGGGGGATTCTTGAGAAAATACTTTCGCACAGAGAAAAAGTTGGCGCCCTGCAGCTCGTTTCCCAGAAACTGACCGGTGACATGCGTATCATAACGGGGGAGCTCGCAAAAAGTTTAGACGCAGGACTGGAGGGGCTCGTGATAAAAAATCTTGTCTCGCCGTATGAAGCCGGAAACCGCGGGTTTCACTGGATAAAACTCAAAGCCACTTCGGCCGCCCTGGAAGGACTGCGCGCCGCCCCTGCGGGGCGGACTTCGTCCGGTTTGGCCGGGCGGGCCGGAAAGGGAAAGGGCAGAACCGGAATGCTGGATACTATTGATTGCGTAGTCATGGGCGGTTATAAGGGCCGGGGCAAGCGGGCAAAATTCGGGGTAGGGGGGCTGCTGCTGGGCCTGCGGGGAGGGGACGACCGCTACTACACTATCTCGCGCCTCGGAACCGGCCTCTCGGATGAACAGTTTTACGAAGTAAAGAAAAGAATCGGGAAGCTGAAAGCCATGGAGCGGCCAAAAGAGTATGCGGTGGATAAAGACACGGAACCGGACATCTGGGTCACACCGGCTCTGGTGGCGGAAATTCTTGCCGACGAGGTAACGCGCTCCACCCGACACACCGCGGGCCGGAAAGAGGGTGGTCGAGGGTACTCGTTGCGTTTCCCGCGGCTGGTGCGCTTCCGCGACGACAAAAATCCCAAGGACGCCACCACGGTCGCCGAGATTGCGAACGTATTCCGAGGCCAAAAGCCATAATCCTCAAATCTATTGAAGTCCGACTTCAATAGATTTGGGTGGGTTGCCGAATATGAGTTTGGAGAAAGATGTAGAATACATTGCGCGCCTAGCCCGTATTGAGCTGACGCAAGCAGAGCGGGAGAAATTCGGTCCTGAGCTCTCGGCGATTTTGGATTTTGTGGCCAAGCTCGAGGAGGTG
>CAYJUW010000059.1:0-3807 GCA_964373495.1 uncultured Candidatus Saccharibacteria bacterium
CGCATTCGGGCGAATTCATTCTCTCTTGTTTGTTCGAAGTTCTACTACCGGGCATAGGCGTCTGCCGATGCGTGAGCGCATCGGACTTCTACACAGGGCAGAGTATAGAAGGAGCTGACGGGAGTATACCCATGAGCCGCTCGCGAAGCGCCCGTTCTCACGGGGTTTATTTTGCCCTATTCCGGCCGCGTTGGCCTTCGCCGGGCCGCGTACATGGTCCATCGGTTGTCTCCGATCCGGTTGAGGAGTCCGGCGTCAATCAACTGCCAGAGATCGCGGCGCAGGGTCTTGGCGCTCACCTCCGCCCCGAAGAGCCGTTGGAGTGCCGAGGCTGATGCCCGGCCGCTCGAGCGCACGTAGGCGATAATCCGTTTCTGCCGCTCGTTCAGTTCTCCGGAAACATCGGAACCGTCAAGGAACACCGATTCGTCAATCTCGAATCCCGTCACCGCCAGCGTCGTCGCCCATTCGCTGATGACGGCGTAGGCCGCGCGCACGCGCTCGGCGTTCTCGGCGCTGACCGCACCCAGCTCCCGGGCAAGAGAGAGAAGCTCCTCGACGCCGCGGGCCGAAGCAACGAGCTCCTCGGCCTCCTTGCTTCGGCGCTCGAGTGAGGGCACGCTCATCGCGGCCACGGCGGTCAGCACGTCGGCGGCTTTGCGGCGGAGCGAGAAAGCCAGGGCCGAATCAAAATTCGCCGCCTGGCTCAGACGATAGACGGCCTGCGCCCCGGCAACGGCTTTGGTCCGAATGTCCTCGGGTGCCATCGCCTCCATCGGTAGCGGATTGACTCCCGCTCCGTCAACCCCGTTAGAGAACGGGCGCTTTGGGAATATTTAGATGGCGGCATTAAACCGCCATCTAACACATATCTATAAAACCGCCGACCGAGTCGGCGGCTTTCTCTAACGGGGCCAGCCCCGTTAGAGACCCGCGCCCGAGGCGCGGTAGCCCCGACGCAACGTCGGGGCTTGTCTCTAACGGGGTCAACCCCACACGCTCCCGCTCCCGGGCAATCGCCCGGGAGCGCGTCCGTCGCTCTGATCACTGTTCACTATTAACTGCTGGTTGTTGTTTGCTGATGGCTGATTATCACTTCGCCGCGGCGAGCTCGCGCTTTTCGGCTCGCATCCCGCGGGCTGACTTGGCGAACACCACCCGGCCGTCTTTGACCTCGACGCTCAGGCGGTCCCCGGCCTTGATCTTCCCGGCAATAACCTCCTGGGCGAGCGGATTCAGGACCAGCGTCTGGATGGCCCGCTTCAGGGGCCGCGCGCCGTAGTGCGGATCAAACCCCCGCTCGATGAGGAAACCCGAGAGCCCCGGGCCGAAAGAAAGGTCAATGCCCTTGGCCACGGTCCTGGCCCGCACCCGCTCCAGCTCGACGTCCACGATCCGCTTAAGCACCTCGCGGGAAAGGGAGCTGAAAATGATGACCTCATCAATCCGGTTCAAGAACTCGGGCCGGAAGCTTTTCTCCAGAGCCTTCTTAATCTTGTCTTTCAGGTCCGCCTCCTCGTGCTCCCGCGTCTCCTCCGCGGCCGAGGCGAAGCCGAGCCGGGCCATTTCTTGCACGAACTCCGATCCGATGTTTGAGGTCATGATGACAATGGTGTTTTTGAAATTGACGACCCGGCCCTTGGCGTCGGTCAGACGGCCGTTGTCCAAAATCTGGAGGAGGATATTGAACACCTCGGGGTGGGCCTTCTCAATCTCATCAAAGAGGACCACCGCGTAGGGCCGGTGCTTGATTTTCTCGGTCAGCTGCCCGCCCTCCTCGTAGCCGACGTAGCCCGGGGGCGAGCCGATCATCCGCGATACGGTATGACGCTCCATGTATTCGGACATGTCCAGGCGCATCAGCGCCTTCTCGTCGTTGAAGAGGAATTCGGCCAGCGTCCGTGCGAGCTCAGTCTTGCCCACTCCGGTGGGCCCGAGAAACATGAAGGAGGCCAGGGGCCGGTCTTCATCCTGGATGCCGGCCCGCGACCGCCGCACCGCATGAGCCACCGTGGTGATGGCTTCGTCCTGGCCGATGACCCGCCGCGAAAGCACCTCCTCCAAGCGGAGGAGCTTCTCGGATTCGGACTCCAGCATCCGCGTCACCGGAATGCCGGTCCAGCGGGCCACGACGTTAGCGATGTCCTCGGCGGTCACCTCCTCTTTCAGCATCTTGCGCTCCTGCTGGAGTTTCAGGAGCTTCCGCTCGGCTTCGCGGAGGTTCTTCCCCGCTGAGGGAATCAGGCCGTAGCGGAGCTCGGCCACGCGATCAAACTTGCCCTCGCGCTCGCGGATGTCCGACTCCTGCCGGAGCTCATCGAGCTGCTTTTTGAAACCGCGGATGGCGGCGATGAGGTCTTTTTCGCTCTGCCAGCGGGTTTCAAGCTTATTCATCTTGGCCCGTACGATCTCAAGCTCCTTCGCAATCGCAGCCCCGCGCGATTTGGATCCGGCGCTCGTTCCTTCCGGCTTGCTGGTACGGGAGCGGAGATCGCTCTTCGCCTCGGTCGGCCGAGGCTCGTCCTTCAGGGTCTGGCGCTCGATTTCGAGGCGGGCCAGTTCGTGCCGGAGTTCATCGAGCTCCTGGGGCATGGAATCCATTTCGAGGCGCAGGGACGAGGCGGCCTCGTCCATGAGGTCCACGGCCTTATCCGGCAGGAAACGATCGGTGATGTAGCGGGAGGAAAGGGCCGAGGCGGCTTCCAGCGCCCCGTCCGAAATCCGCACCCCGTGGTGGAGTTCGTACTTGGGCCGCAGCCCACGGAGGATGGCTACGGCCTCCTCGATCGTGGGCTCCTCCACGTAGACCGGCTGGAAGCGGCGGGCCAGCGCCGGATCGCCCTCGATGTACTTATGGTATTCCTTCAACGTGGTGGCGCCGATGGCGCGCAGTTCCCCCCGGGCCAGCGCGGGCTTCAGCATGTTCGAAGCGTCAATCGCGCCCTCGGCCGCCCCGGCGCCGACAATGGTGTGCAGTTCGTCAATGAAAATGATGTACTTGCCCTGCTGGCGTTCGAGTTCCTTCAAGACCGCCTTCAGCCGATCCTCAAATTCGCCGCGATACTTGGTCCCGGCCACGAGCGCGCCGAGATCAAGGTTGATCAGCTCCTTGTCTTTCAGCGTCTCAGGGACATCACCCGAAACGATGCGCTCGGCCAAGCCCTCGGCGATCGCGGTCTTCCCCACCCCGGCCTCACCAATCAGGACCGGGTTATTCTTGGTGCGGCGGCTCAAAACCTGCATGACCCGCCGGACCTCCTCGTCCCGGCCGATGACCGGGTCGAGCTTCTCGTCTCTGGCAAGCTTGGTCAGGTTTCTGGCGTATTTTTCGAGGACGTTATACTTGGCCTCGGGCTCGGGATCGGTGATGCGCTGGGAACCCCGAAGCTCCTGGAGCGACTTTAAGACCGCATCGTGGGCGATGCCGTGCTCGGTGAGCACGTCCCGGGCCTGGGAGGGCACGACCGAGAGCGCCAGGAACAGGTGCTCCACGGAGATGAACTCGTCCTTCAGTTGGCTGGCCTCGCGGTGGGCCTGCTCCATGACCCGGCCGAGATCCTGGGAGAGGTAGAGCGAGGCGATGCCGCCCGATCCCGAAATCCGCGGCTGGCGGTCCAGGAGATCAAGGAGCTTTTCGGAGAGCGCGGAAACGTCTTGGCCGAGTTTCTCCAAAACCTCCTCGACCGTACCCTCCTCTTGCAGCACGAGGGCCGAGAGGATGTGCAGGGGCGTGATCTGCTGGTGGGAGCGCTCAATGGCCAAATCGTGCGCTTTTTTCAGCGCCTCCTGGGCTTTGATGGTGAAGTT
>CAYJUW010000060.1:0-3703 GCA_964373495.1 uncultured Candidatus Saccharibacteria bacterium
TCTACAAATTGCGAATTCGGTCGAAACGTATTCGCGATTCGCCAGATTGGCATAAGATTCGCACAATTGGCATCACGCTTAGAATGGCGCAAACGGGTTTGCCCGCCCGGCCTGAACCGCCGCCGTACCCATGGACGGCGTTTGCTCCTCCAGCAGCCGGAAGAGCGGGTCGGAGAAAATACTGACATCGAGCCGCAGCTGCTTCAGCCCTCGGTACTGCTCCAGGCGCGCCGCATCAATGACCGTATCGACGCTGGCCGCCGGCCCGCCCTCGGCCGGCGGCCGGAGGTAGTTATACCAAACGAAACCGATGGCCAAGAGGAGAACGATAAGAACGACGGTGAGGATGGTTTGTTTCATGCCTATGATGCCAATCTACCAATGCAATGCCAATCTACAAATTGCGAATACCGTGGCGTATTCGCGATTCGCCAAATTGGCATGCCATTCGCACAATTGGCATCGCATTAAGGCCGGTAGTACGCCCGGGCCTGGAAGGCCACGGGGACGCCGGCGGCGGCGCCCGGCGCGAAGCTGAATTCGGTGATGTCAACGATGCGGCGGTTCCGCTCGAGGTTTGAAAGGAACGTCTGGAGCGTTTCATAGCTGGCCACGATAGCAAACGACACCGGGATCGGCGTGAAGCCGGACGCCGGAGAAGGTTCCAGGGCGGAAGACGACTGGTCGGCCGCCACGTTCACCTGCGTCAGGGCCACGCCGCTCCGCTGGGCGAGCGCCTCGAGATCCACGACCAGACCGGCCGGCTGGGGACCCTGCGGCACCATGGCCTGGAGCTTTGCAATATCGGATTGGGGAATCTTCTCGTAGTCGGCCGCCACCTTGTCGCGAATGAGGATGAGCTCGCGGAGTTCCTCCCGGAGCGCCTGGAGTTCGCGGATTTGGACGGCAAGCGACCTCACCGCCGCCCACTGCGGCAGGATAAAGAAGTAGCCCATGCCGGCGGCGATGATGAGGGCGAACACGGCCAGACGCACGCGCGGAGTTATCATGGCAGGGGTAACGCGGCGGGGGCGCCTCCGCCGGGGGTGCGGAGGAGCGTTGGGGTTACGGCGATCGAAAACCGGAAGTTCACCAGCCCGCGGGGACCAACGGAGAGCCCCCCGAAATCAACGCCCTTGACCTCGCGCCGGGACTCAAGAATGCTCACCTGCTCGGCCACGGCGCGGTAGGAAGCAGCCACGCCGGAGAGTTCAACCATCGAGCTCTCCTGGGCCACGTGGAGGCTAGAGAACTGCACGCGGGGGTGCGCGGCTGCCCGGAGGAAGCCAAAGACGCGGGTCATGAAAAGATGCTGGGCCAGGATTTGCCGGGCGCTCGTGATCGAGCGGAAAAGATTGATAAGCTCGGCGGTAAGGGGCGTCTTGAGGGCGCTCTCCTCGGCCCGGACGTCTTGCGCCCACCGGTCGCGCTGTACTTCAAGCGTCCGGCGGTAGGCAAAGAGGCCCCCAGCGGCCAGCGCGCTCGCGATGCCGATCGCCAGCGATACGCGGAAAAACCAGCGCTCGGCTTCGGCCCACGACATGGCCGCTCCGGGCGAAACCCGAGCGGTTTTCGGAATTGAGAACTGGCCAAAATCAGCCACAGAATGTGATGCCAATTATGCGAATGCGATGCCAATCTGCTAATCGCGAATACGGATTCGAAATTCGTTGATTGGCACAAGATTTGTAGATTGGCATCATATGTTACGGCGCCGTGGTGATCGGCCGGAGGGCCAGGCCCACGGCGACCGCGAAATTCGGGGCGATCTCCTGAAGCACCGGGGCCAGAAACGCGGGGAAGACGGTGCGGGGGAAGGGGTTGCCGATGGCCGTTTCAAGCCCGAAGTGCTTGGCGGTGTAGTTGGCGAGGCCAGCCAGGGCCGCACCGCCGCCGGTCAACACGATCTTCTCGATCTTGCGCTTGGCCTGGCGGTTATAGGCGGCGGCCGCGCGCTCGAGGTCGGCCAGGGTGCCGTCAACGATCGGGCCGATGATGCCGGCGATCTCCCGCTCCTCGGGTTTGTCGGAAAGCCCGACATCCTGCTTCAGCGCCTCGGCTCGATCGAGCGTGATCCCCAAGCTCTGGGCCAGCGCGGACGTAATCTCCCGGGCGCCGCGGCCGAAGTTGTGATTGGCCCGGATGCGGCGCTCATCAACGATGGTGAGCGTGGTGGTCAGGGCCCCCCAATTGATGATGGCCGAGACCCCCCGGTCGCCGGCCAGAAGCGAGCGCACCAGGCTGAAGCTCTCGATCTCCACGGCTTGGAGGGTGAGGCGCATGAGCTCGGCCACCCGCTGGTATTTGCCGATCAACTCCGCCGGCACGGCGGCCAGCAGGACCTCGGAGAATTTGGCCCGCTCGTCCTCCTCGATGACCTCCCAGTCGAGCGCCACCTCTTCGAGCGGAATGGGAATGTAGCGTTTGGCCTCGAAGGGGATGGCTGATGCGATTTCCTCCCGCGCCAGGAGCGGAAAGCGGATCAGGGTGATGAAGCTTGCCGTCGCCGGGATCGAGAAGACGACGTGCGTGGCGGCCACATTGGCCTCGCGAAAAAGATCGGTCAGGAGGTTTACAATGTGCTCCTCGCGGGCGGCCGAAAACGCGCTCGTCGCCGCCGTTTCCTGCTTTTCAAAATAGCGGGCGGATTTCAGCTCGCCGTAGGTCTCGAGCACCGCGCGTTCGCGGTCTTTTCGTAATTGTACCACCTTGGCCGAGCCGCTGCCAATGTCAATGCCGGCAAAGCGCGCCGGGCCGAGGCCAAAGGGAAATTTGAATTTTGGAAATTGCATCACAAATCCCGTTTTATCCGGGCTCATTCCACTATACCATAGCGCGCGCCGCGGAGCGGATTTTATGCACACGCGACCGCACCCGTGATAGTATGCGCGCATGACCGCCGCCGTTCGCGCCTGGCTCCTCGATCTCCTCTTTCCGGCGCTCTGCCTCGGCTGTGGAAGCGAGGGTCAGCACATCTGCGCGTCCTGCCGCGCCGGGCTCCATGCCGCGGCCCCGGCCTGCCCGGTGTGCGGAAAACGCAATTTCACCGGGATCCTCTGCGCCCCCTGCCGGCAGGAACGGGGCCTGCGGCGGTTCTTGGCGCCCTACTCCTACCGCGACCCGCTCGTCCGCGAACTCATCCACGCCTACAAGTACAACGGCGTACGGGCGCTGGCCGGCCTTTTTGCCGATGAGATCGCCGCCTTCCTCGCCGCCTACGGCATCCGGCCGCGCCGGGCCGCGCTCCTGGTTCCCGTGCCGCTGGCCCGCTCGCGGGAGCGCGAACGCGGATTCAATCAGGCCCGGCTCTTGGCGCAGAAATTTGGCAACCGTCTCGGCCTCTCCGTACTCGAAGCGCTCAAGCGCGTCCGGGCCACGGAACAGCAAATCGAGATGGAGACGCACGCCGCGCGCCGGGCCAACGTGGCCGATGCCTTCCGCGTCCGCGATGCCGGGATGGTGCGCGGCAGATTCGTGATTCTCGTGGACGACGTTTCCACGTCGGGGGCAACGCTTACTGAGGCCGCTAAAGCCCTCCGCGCCGCCGGTGCCAAAACGGTCTGGGCCATCGTGATTGCGAAAGGATAAAAAATCTGCTAATCTCGAACCGTTACGGTGAGGTCGCATAGTGGCCTAGTGCAGCACGGTGCTAACGTGCCGATCCCCGAAAGGGGGTCCGTGGGTTCGAATCCCACCCTCACCG
>CAYJUW010000061.1:0-2954 GCA_964373495.1 uncultured Candidatus Saccharibacteria bacterium
ATGGCATCGCCCTGGCCGACGTCGAAGACGCGGAGGAAGACCCGGCCGCGGTGAACCTCGGCCCAGAACACCGCCTGCCAGACGGCATACGCGGCCAGCGCGAGCGCGCCGAGGAAATACCAGTGGCCGTATTTTTTGAGCTTCACCATGGGGGTAGAGGCAACATTAAACGCCAGCGACTACGCAAAACAAGACGCAAGCTGCGTTTATCATTGCGTTATATTCTTGCGTTTTGGATTGCGTCCATAGGACCGCCAGAGCCGAATCCCCACCGCCGCATAGACGCCGAGGAGGAGGACAACACCGAATCCGGAGAGCTTGGTCGAGGCCAGAGGCAGACGCGAGAAGAACCCAATTGCGCCAAGCTCATAATGGAGTAAAACCCACCCGGCCGCGGCCGGAATACGGCCGAGAACATCAGCGGCCATGGCCGCGCCGCCGGTGAGAAAGCCGAAAAACATCGTGGTCGGGACGAGCGGCAGGATGGCCAAGTTGGCCAGCGGGCTGATCAGGGAGAGCGTGCCGAAGCGGTAGACAATGAGCGGCAACACGGCCAGCTGGGCCGCCAGCGTGGAGATAAAAACTCCCCGCAGCAGCGACCGCTTCTTCCGGCGAGCGCGGAGGAATTCGCGCTCCTCGCGGATGATGCCGGCCTCGCGGCTAGGCGGAATCAGTCGGAGTTTCATGCGCTCGTACCCGCGCTCCACGACCGGCGCGCCGTAGACCAAGCCGAGCGTGGCCAGGAAGGAGAGCTGGAAGGCGACGTCAAAGCGAAGGAGCTTCGGATTGACCACGAGCATGGCCGCGCCGGCAAAGGCCAGGGCATTACGCATGCGGTAGGCCCGGCCTTCGCGCCGGGCGACGAGCACGAGAATGCCCATGAGCGCGGCCCGCACCACCGATGCCGCCGCACCGGTGAGCAGGGTGAAGCCGATGATGCCGGAGACGGCAAACCAAAACGCCCAGGCAAAGGGCAGGGCCAAGAACATGAACGTCTTTAGCATGGCATCGGCCACGATGGTGATGTTGTAGCCGGAGAGGGCCACGATGTGCGTTGTTCCCGTGGTCCGGAGGGCCGCGGTAAGTTCGGCCGGAAAGTTCTGGCGCTCGCCGATGGTCAGGCCGAGCATGAGCGATGCTTCGGGTTCTGGCAGGTGGCGGGTTATGGTCCGCGAGAATGCGGCTTTGAGGCGAAAGAGGTTTTGATACACCGGATTGCCGCCGCCCGCGCCAAGAACGAAGATTTCCGGGAAGGCCATGGTGTAAAAAATATCGTCCTTGGCCAGGGAGGCGGCGTAGTCAAAATCATCCGAGAAACTCTCCGGCCGCTCGAGGCGCCCGGCTACGGCGATGCGATCGCCGTAGCGGTACTCGGGGTACGGCCGCGCGGTAATCAAGATCTTTTCCCCCGCCGCCCGCACCACGAGCCGCTGGGTCTTGGGGCTTTTGACCGGCTCGTCATGTATAACGCCCACCAGCTCCAGCCGCTCGCCGATGCGGCTGGCCAGCGAGGATGCCGCGGGATGCTCTACCCGGAAGAGCCAGAAAAGCCCGAAGGCAAAAACCATGATGGCCGCGCCGAAAACGGCCAGCCGCCCTCGCGCGGCCGGGGCCAGCAGGGCAAAGGCCGCCGTGCATCCGCCCAAAACAAAAACCGCCGCCACCAGCGGAAGGGATAGCGGGAGGAACGAAGCCGCGGCCACGCCGGCGATGAACGAGATGAGTAGCCAGAAGAATACCTGTGACTTCGTCATAGCAAAGAAATCCGAAACTCGAAATCCTAAATCCGAAACAAATTTTAAATCACAAATTCAAAATTCAAAACGCCTGTGGTGAGCCGTGTCGAACCACGTTTGAGGTTTGGAATTTGAGATTTCGATATGGTTTCGAATTTCGCGCCTCGGATTTCGAATTTCATGCTAGTATTCGAGACCTCTCCGTCCTTTGACTCCCTGCTCATACGGATGCTTCACGTCCCGCATTTCGGTGACAAGATCAGCGGCGTCAATGAATTCCGGCGGTGCTGCGCGGCCGGTGAGTATTAAGTGTTCTAGTTTGCTAGTTGACCAGTTGGCTAGTTCGATGACCGCCTCCTTGGGAAGCAAGCCGAGGTGTACGGCGTTGTTGATTTCATCGAGGATGACCATATCCCAGTTTCCGGATTCAATCTCTTTCCTCGCGAGCGCCAGCCCCTCCTCGGCCGCCTTGCGATGTTCCTCGATCGGGAGCTTGTCCCCCAGGATGCCAACAAAGCCCTTACCGGTCTTCACAATTGAAAATTGAGAATTGAAAATTGAAAATTTCTCAAGGAATATGTCCTCTCCGGATTTCCACGGCCCCTTGATGAACTGCACCATGAGCACGCGCTTGCCCTCGCCCACCGATCGCAGGGCCTGGCCCAGTGCGGCCGTTGTTTTGCCTTTACCGTTGCCGGTGAATATGATAAGCATGGATCATTACCGAGGAGCCACCGAGTTGAACGAGGAGGGCTGCAACAGCAAAAGGGAGTTCTATGAAAATCACGCAACGAACGCTGCAAGGTTTGCCCGATGCGAAGGCCGAACGATTCATTTTCACCATCAAGCCGCCACGAGCGAATCAAGCATCAGCTACCGAACTCGGCGGCCGTCACCTCTCGGAGGCAGACGAAATACGAAAGTTCCTTCTGAAACTGCCGGGGAATACCGTGAAGGCGCTGATCGAATCGCACCCGTTCTTTCAACTTGTCCCCAGACATTAAGCCAGGGATGAACCCCGCCGTCTCACGGCGCCCGTGCGAACGCGTGCGCCGATTTTTTTAATCCGAACAACAGAATCCTATCATGACAATCGTAAAAACCAAACGGCCCCGCGCGGGGCCGCACCATCAATGTTCGATCTGCACGTTGCGATTTGCCATTAGCACCCGCCGGTAGTCGAGCCGCATTGTAAACAGGTCTTGCACGATCCGGTCT
>CAYJUW010000062.1:0-1096 GCA_964373495.1 uncultured Candidatus Saccharibacteria bacterium
GACGATCTCATCGTTCTGCGCGGGCTCACCGAACCCGACGCGGAAGAGAGTCGCCGCAATGCCGTTCACCGACACCGCGGAAGGATCGATCTTGAACTTCATAGCATCCTCCTTGCCGGCTCCACTCTCAACCGGCTCTGTTCTGTATCACCCGAGGTGGCCGGGCGAAAATCGTTACTCCGCGACAAGTCCGACGATAAACTCGGCGAGCGCCTGAATCCCAGGCCTTTCGAACACCGAGACATCCCCCCTCTCGAGGTAATGGATCGATGCCCGGAAGATTCCATCGGGACCGACGCCTTCAATCCGATCTTCCACGCCGTGGTAGTCGGAATGGATCACCGCCACCACGACGAGGCCGAGCTCCCGGCAGAACTCCCACCACGGGGCGAGCCGCGATTCCCAGCTCGCGCCGGTCTTCGGGTCATCCCCGGCAAGCAGAACCGCATGCGTTGCCGCAGCACAGATCTGCTTGTTTTCGATGGAAGGAATCCCGCCGATGTCCACGAGCGCGAGCGGCAGCGCGCAGTTACGCACGCTATCCGTCACACGGCGGACGAACTCGGGCGTGAACTTGGACTTATACGCAGCTTTGCACTGCGCCGCCAAGTCCGGGTCGCGGTTCACCGCCTCGTGAAACCACGCCCCTTCGCCGTCGGGGTTCGCCGTGATCGGATACGGGTACGGCGCCCCGGGAATCCTCCGCATGGCCTCCCGCAGGCCGAAGCGGATGCAGGTTTTGCCGGACCTCGGTGGCCCGGCGAGGACAATCTTTTTCATGCCCTCCTCCTTTGCCTCGGCGTTGCCGGGCGGTTTGGGTTTCGTTTCCGGAATCCTGACTACCGCCGTAGCAACCTGATGGTAGTAACCCGCGCACAAATTTTGCAAGGTTGCGCCGGGGCAAAGCGCTTCGCCCGTCAAGGGTCGCGCTATTCGCGCCCGCGCTTCGCATGGTTCTACCCGGGTTTCCCCTTCCGCAGATTCTCGCCGTTGCTCCGGCAAAATTCGTGCGGGGCAGGTCTCCACAACGGCAGTCAGGATTTTAGTCAGCGTATTTTTGAAAGAACTTTCTCTCTCCTCGCTCCCCGCCTTCGCT
>CAYJUW010000062.1:1196-2855 GCA_964373495.1 uncultured Candidatus Saccharibacteria bacterium
CGGGCTTTCCCGAACGGCCGGAGCGCACTCGTTACTAATCGCATGCGATGTGTTTGAGGACTCGCCACGCGGCTCTCTCCTCCGCATGGCAACCGAGGTCTGCCTCTCTCTCCGCCCGCAACGGCGTTCGTGCCTCTGCGGTGGCGCAGACCCCGACTGAAGACCCTTGGTCTTCTTGCCACTCATGAATCTTCAAGGAACAGGCTCTCACGGTAGTCCCTCGACAAGCTCGGGAACTAACCTTTACCAAAAGCGGCTCGGGGAGAAACCCCGAGCCGCTTTTGGGCAAACAATTTCTGAAAGCGGATCGCGTCTCTCCTCGCGATTTAGCCGTTCGTTTATTTTCAAAGGAATCTTCGTCCCGAACTGCCAATTCAATTTTCTGAAGTTATTATACACCCTATAGATATTTATGTCAAGAGCTAGTGACAATTTTCTTTCCCAGAGCTACGTAAAATGCCATATTTAAAGGGCTATTCCAGGCATGGAAATAAAAAGGCCGTGAATACTGACAAAATCAAGCCGAAAAATGCCCTTCAATTCTAGCTATTTTAGTGGCACTTCTCGACTTGGCTCGAAGAGTAAGCCGTATATAATGCACTGTTAAGATGACGTCTAGTATTTGGAGCTAATCACCAAAATATCAAAAAGCAGTTCCTGAGCCCGTCGAAGGACTACATTTTGGCTTCAATATATGGTATGCCTTCGACCTTGCTCAGGCAGTAACGATTTTTGAGATAGATCCTAGAAACTACAAAGCGACTCTGCGCCTACGAGATTCTAGCTCCTAGATGCTAGATTCCGGCGCAATGACCTTGATAATTGCAAGCTCGAGCGGCAGCTGCGGAATGGGGCTGCGGCGGCTTTGGGCCAGGGCCTCAATGAGGCCGGTGATGGCATCGGCCAGAGCGTCGGCCGAGTATGCGCCAAGCGAGCCGGCAAGCTCCCGGCTCTCATCCGGCAACAAGCTTGCGCCTGCTCCGGCGCTGAAGCCGGGGTCAATTTTAACCAAGAGCGCGTCGCGAAAATAGCCGATAAGCATCTTGGTCAGATACTCCATTTCATAGCCGTCGTGGTAGAGGCGATTGACAAGCTCTATGGCCTCCTTCAATTCCTTCCTGCCGATGTAGCCGAAGAGAGCCAGAAGCGCCTCGCGCTTGGGAATGCCGAGGATCTCCTCGACCTCGGCCAAGGCGATGGTTTTATCCTCCACGGCCATTATCTTGCCGAGCATACTCTCGGCATCGCGCACCGAGCCCTCGGCCGCAAAGGCAATGGCTGCGGCCGCGTCGGGCTCAAGCGCGATCCCCTCCCGTCCGGCAAGATCGAGGAGGCGTCCTGAAAGCACCTCGCGGCGCGGCCGCCGAAAATCAAAGTGCTGGGTGCGCGAGACAATGGTCTCGGGCACCTTGTCGAGCTCGGTGGTGGCCAGCACGAATAACGCGTGCGCCGGCGGCTCTTCCAGAGTTTTTAACAGCGCGTCGAAGGCCGGCGGCGTGAGCTGGTGCACCTCATCAATGATATAGACCTTTCTCCCGCCTGCCGGAGGCGCGAAGCGAACGGCCTCGCGAAGCTCGCGGATGTCGCCAATGCCGCGGTTGGAGGCGGCGTCAATTTCAATGAGGTTTAAGGCCTGGCCGGCGTTGAAAACCTCGCAGG
>CAYJUW010000063.1:0-2845 GCA_964373495.1 uncultured Candidatus Saccharibacteria bacterium
CCGCCGTCGAGCGCCGGGATGGGCAGGATGTTCAGGAGCGCTAGATTCACCGAGAGGATGCCGGCAAGCTCAACGAGGTACACGATCCCGAGCCGCCGCGTCTCATGGGCGAAGGTGAAGATGCCCACCGGGCCGGAGACATCGGCCGGCACCCGGCCCTGGCTAAAGAACTCGCCCGCCGTCCTCCCTAGGGCTTTGACGATGGCCGCGGTGGCGCTGGCCGTGGTCTTGGCGCCATCGTAGGCCGCCCGCCACCAGGGCGAACGGACAACCCCTACTCGGGCCATGGCAATGCCCAGCGCCCCTTCGCCTTCGGGCGGCTCTCGCCGCGGCACAACGGCAATCTCAAGCGCGTTCCCTCCCCGAATGATGGCCACGCTCATCTCCTGGCCCCGATGTTCATCCACCAACTTCTGCACCTCACCAACGGCCTGAATTTTGAATTTTGAATTTTGAATTTTGAATTCCGCGATGGCGTCCCCGAACTCGAGCCCGGCCTCATCCGCCGGCGACCCCGGGGCAACGCCGATGATGGCGATCCGCTCGTCTCGGGCGCGCTCCCCTTCGCCGAGCACCGTGGGCAGCCCGAGCCCGTGCCCGAGCGAAAAGAGGAACCAGGCCAGGGCCATGTTCATGCCCACGCCGGCGGCAATAATGGCGGCCCGCTGCCACACCGGCCGGGAACTGAAGCTCTCCGGGTCGCGCGCTCCTCCGCCGGCTGGCGGACCGGATTCTCCGAAAATCTTGACGTAGCCGCCGACGGGAAAGAGGTTCAGGGCGTAGCGCGTGCCGCGCCGCGTAAAGCTCGCCAGGCGCGGCGGGAACCCGAAGGCGAATTCCTCAACGCGCACGCCGAGCCGGCGGGCCACGAAAAAATGCCCCCACTCGTGGACAAGCACCAGGAGGCCGAGGAGGAGAATGAAGATGATGATGGTAAGCAACATGGCAGGACAATTCTACCGCGAGTTTTGCGAGCTGACCAGCGCCCGACCAGCTACAGCCCAATCTGGCCCTCCCCGTTCGGCCCTCTTTGCACGTTCGCCCTTCTCCTCACAATCCAATCCCGCAACCCAAGCCCACAACCCACCTGACCCACCTGACCCACCTGCAACCCAAGGCCAACCCAAGGCACGCGAATTCATCTATTCTACACGATCGGAAGAAATAGATGAAAACATTCTTCAACCCCCAACACGCCCCAACACGAACGTGAACTCGCCGCGAATTATAGCCAAAGAGCGGCGCTCGGAGTTTATCCTGTTACACCCCAGGCGCCCCTCCCTTCAGAGTGGGGAGGAGGAAAGAATCCATGAAACTCCTTGGCGGCTCCGGCTTTACCCCGTTAGATTTTAATCTAACGGGGCGGGGGCCGGGTTGTAACGGGGTTCATCGCACCGCGGGGAAGAAGATGGAACGGAGGTCATCGTCGCCTTCGATCTTATCGGCGGTCACCACCCGGAATCCCTTCCCCACCGCCAGTTCCAAAAAAATCTCCGTGAACTCCGGCGGCAACGAATAGGGACTCACCCAGGCGCTCTTTTGCAGTTGGTGAAAGCCGAGGGCGCGGAGCTCCTGCCGGAGAAAATCGCGCCGGCTACGGCGGCGTTCCGGAATATCAAAAATGATCAGCCGCCACTTGCCGTCCCATTTCCGGGCCTTCGCATAGGCCAGTTTCATCCGCAAAAGCGCTAACCGCCGCTTCCCTGCCCCGCTCAAGGACCACTCCTCGCCCCGCCCCCGACTCTTCGCCGCCACCAAGTTCCGCCGCTCTAAATTCCGTATCGCTTTGTAGAGCGAGCGAGGATGCGCATGACGGCAGTAAGCGTGATAGTACGGATGGGGGTAGAACGTCTTGAGCGCGCCCTCGACAACGTCGCCGAGAATGAGCAGCGCGGTTTCGCCGATCGTCGGTTGGTAGGAAATAATTCTGCGCATACCACGGAGCGCGGCGCACGGCACGGCAGCCGCCCGCGCCTTTAGAACTATTTCACCTATTTTATACGATCGTAAGATTTAGATGAAGTACGCCCTCTCGACACCCTCTCAGCACTCGACTTCTCAGCACTCGACGAGCGTTATGGGATTCCGCCGCCGGGCTGGAGATCCGCCGGGGCCGCAGTCCGACCCTTCGGGGCGTCGATTTTCTCCGGGATGTTCTCCTGGAAGTAGCCGGCGCAGCGCTCCTAAAGTTCAAACTTTGGATTGAAGCGGCTCATACTGGTTGCAGGTGAAACAGATACTCCACATTCCCCTCGGCCCCGCGGATCGGAGATTCCATGAACCCGAGCTCCCGCCAGCCATTCTCGCGGAGCCAAACGCGGAATCTCTCGACCAGCGCAAGGCGAGCCGTCTCGTCGCGGAGGATGCCGTGCGCAAGGAGCGACGCATCTTCAATTTCATACTGCGGCTTGAAGAGCGCAATCACGTTCCCCTCCGTTGAAAGCCACGGCCGAATTTTCGGCAGAACGAGCCGGAGCGAGGTGAAGGAGAGGTCAATGGTCACGATATCAATGTTAAGGAAGTCAGACTTCCGTAGGGAGTTCCCATAAAATCTATGGAATCTATGGAAGTCGGACTTCCATAGATTTTCGATATCCAGAACGTTCATCCCTTCCATTACTACCACGCGCGGATCCTCGCGAAGTTTTACATCGAGCTTGCCCCGGCCGGCGTCAATGGCGTAAATCTTGGCCGCGCCGCGCTTGAGCAGCACCTCGGTGAACCCGCCCGTGGCCGCGCCGACATCGGCGCAGATTTTGCCGCTGGCATCAACGCCAAACTGCTCGATTGCGGCTTCAAGCTTGTACGCCCCGCGGCCGACGAACTCGCGCTCGGGCCGCACCTC
>CAYJUW010000064.1:0-2818 GCA_964373495.1 uncultured Candidatus Saccharibacteria bacterium
GCGGGACCTCGCTCATCATCACCCTGGACATGGCCGGCATCATATTGAACGTGTCAAAGCATACCAGAAGCTGATTAAGCGAGTTAAGTAAATTAAGTGAATTAAGCAGACGAGATCCTCCTCTACGCGTAAACTTAACTCGCTTAACTCGTTTAATTCACTTAACCAGCTCACCACATGCACATCGCCTTCACCGGCAGCGGCAGCGGCGGCCATTTCACCCCCATCATTGCCGTGGCCCGCGAAGTCAAACGCATCGCCGAAGAGGAACGCATCCTCGATCTGGAACTCTTCTATTTCAGTCCCGACGCGGCGAACCAGCCGCTCCTTGAAGCCGAGGATATAACCTTCAAGCACACCAGCGCCGGGAAATTCCGCCGCTACTTCTCGCTGGCCAATATCGCTGACGTGTTCAGAACCGGACTCGGCATCTTGGAGGCCTTGTGGCGGATGGTGAGCGTGATGCCGGACGTGGTCTTTGCCAAAGGCGGCTACGGCAGCTTTCCCACGCTCGTCGCCGCCTACCTCTACCACATCCCGGTGGTCATCCACGAATCCGATGTCGTGCCCGGCCGGGTTTCGCGCTGGGCCGGCCGCTGGGCCGACCGGGTGGCGGTGTCTTTTGCCGGGGCGGCGCAGTACTTCCCGCCGGAGCGAACGGCGCTCGTCGGCGCCCCGATCAGGAAGCGCATCCTCGGCGGGAATATGGAGGAGGCCCGTGAGTTCTTCGGCGTTTTTTCGGACCGGCCGGTGCTCTTTGTCACCGGCGGATCGCAGGGCGCCAAAGTCATCAACGAAACCATCATCCAAATCCTCCCCGAGCTTCTGGAGCGCTGCGAGATCATCCACCAGGTGGGGGAGGCGAACTTCGACGAAGTCGTGCTCGAGACGGCATCGCTTCTCAAAGACCCGACCGAAGGCGGGCGGGCGGGCGGGCCGCCGCCACGGGGCGCACCTGGCCCGGCCGAGAGGGGGCCTGTCCGTCCGGCCCGCCTCGCTGAAGCTCCGGCGAAGCGGGCAGGCGGGCAAGAGGCCTACTATCACATCGTGGCCGCGCTGGATGAAGAGAAGATGCGCTCGGCCTACCTCTTGGCCGACCTGGTTATCTCCCGCGCCGGCGCCACGACCATTTATGAAATCGCCGCGTGGGGGAAACCATCCATCGTGATCCCCTTAAAACACGCGGCGCAAGACCACCAGCGCGAGAACGCCTACGAGTACGCCCAAGGCGGCGCGGCAGTGGTGATTGAGGAGGAAAACCTGGCGCCCACCGTGCTGGCGCATGAAATTCAGACCATCCTGGCCGACGGGGAGCGCCGGGCCAAGATGAGCTACGCGGCCCAGGCCTTCTCGCGCCCCGGCGCCGCCGAGGCCATCGCCCGCGAAATCATCGCCGTCGGCCTCCACTAAACGTGTGATGCCCATTGCCTATGGTTCGCACCCGCATCGCCCCCAGCCCCACCGGCTACCTCCATATCGGTACCGCGCGGACCGCGCTCTTTAATTACCTCTACGCCAAGAAGCACGGCGGCGCGTTCGTGCTGCGCATCGAAGACACTGACCTTGAGCGCTCGGATACGGTCTTTGAGACGGACATCTTTGAATCCCTAGATTGGCTCGGCATCATCCCTGATGAAAGTCCAGCGCGGGGCGGCCCCCACGCTCCGTACCGCCAGAGCGAGCGCATTGCTTCCTACACGCCGTACCTCGAGAAACTCCTGGCCAACGGCCACGCGTATTACTGCCCGCACTCGGAAGCCGAGCTTGAAGCCGAACGAACATCCCTGCTTGCAAGCGGCAAGCCGCCGCTGCACGAGTGCACGGCTCGGGGAGGGGAGCCCCTGGACGTGGCTCGGGGTGAAGGCATCATCCGCTTCAAGACCCCGCCGTCTGCGAGGATTAGCTTCGTAGACCTCATCCGGGGTGAGATTACGTTTGAGAGCGATCTCCTCGGCGATTTTTCACTGGCCAAAAACCTCAACACTCCCCTCTACAACTTTGCGGTGGTCATTGACGACCACGAAATGGATATCTCGCACGTCATCCGCGGCGAGGACCATATCTCCAATACCCCGAAGCAGATTTTGATCCAAGAAGCGCTCGGCATCAGCCGGCCGGAATACGCCCACCTTCCGCTCATCCTCGGGCCGGATCGCGCCAAGCTCTCCAAACGCCACGGGGCAACGGCCATCCGCGAGTTCCGCGAGCAGGGATACCTTCCCGAAGCGCTCGTGAACTTTGTGACGCTCCTCGGATGGAATCCCGGGAGCGATCGGGAGCTCTTCACGATGACTGAACTGACCGAACACTTTGATCTCGCCAAGGTGCAAAAATCCGGGGCGGTCTTCGACATCGCCAAGCTCGACTGGATGAACGGCGAATACATCCGCAAGAAATCCGCAAGAGAACTTGCCGAACTCTGCTTTCCCTATCTCGCGGATTTCTTGCAATTTTCAATTCCCAATGACCAATTCTCAATTGAGTATATTGAAAAAATTATTGCCCTTGAGCAGCCGCGCCTGAAAAAACTCGCCGAGATAGGGGAGCGGGCCGATTTTTTCTTCCGCCCGCCGGAATACTCGGCCGAACTCCTCCGTTGGAAACAAATGTCGGACCCCGAGATCCGCGCGTGGCTCGAGCGTTCGCGGGAGCTACTGGCCGAGATCCCCGAGCGCAACGTTACCCGCGAGGCATTGGAGGCCACATTTCTCAAAGCCATTGGGGCGGAAGACAAGGGCGCCGCTCTCTGGCCGCTCCGCGCGGCCCTGAGCGGGAAGCGCGCCTCGCCCGGGCCGTTTGAGATCATGGCCGTCCTCGG
>CAYJUW010000065.1:0-2807 GCA_964373495.1 uncultured Candidatus Saccharibacteria bacterium
GGCAAAGGCCGGGTAATTATTGCTTTCTCGAATCCATCTCGAATGAGCTCGAATAATTCTCGAATCGCGGTGCCACATTCGAGAGGCATTCGGGATAATTCGGGAACGATTCGGGAAATAATTTTTAGTGAACATTTCGCCTGTGCCGCCTGCGGCATCTCCCTGCCGGACATCGAGCCCCGGCTCTTCTCGTTCAACTCGCCCTACGGCGCATGCCCCCAATGCACCGGCCTCGGCTCCACGCTCGAGGTAGATCCCGCGCTCGTGCTCCCCAATAAGAACCTTTCGCTCGCCGAGGGGGCCATCCGGCCATGGGCCTCGGCTTCGCACCGCCTCGGCCGCCAATCCTGGTACTGGTGGATGCTTGAAGACCTCTCGGAGCGTATGGGCTTTTCGCTCCGAACTCCGGTTAAGGGCCTTTCTAAGAAAGCCATAGAAACAATTCTCTACGGCGAAATCTATGGAAGTCGGACTTCCATAGATTTCGGAGCTTCCACGGGGAACCGGACTCCCGCGTTCGAGGGCGTGATCCCGAATCTCAAGCGCCGTTGGAAAGAGACGGATTCGGAGTGGACGCGAGCCGAGATTGAGAAATACATGATTATTAAGAAGTGCCCGCTCTGTAAGGGCAAGCGGCTCCGGGCCGAGGCCCTTGGCGTGCGCGTGGCCGGCAAACACATCGCCGAGGTCGCGGCCTTTGACGTGGCCAGCGCGAAAACCTTCTTTGCCGGCATGGGAAAGACGCTTGGCGCAAACGAAGCTAAAATCGCAACGTCGCTGATAAAGGAGATTTCCAAGCGCCTGGAGTTCCTGGTTGATGTCGGGCTCCACTACCTCACGCTGGATCGCGAGTCCACCACCCTTGCCGGCGGCGAGGCCCAGCGCATTCAGCTGGCCACGCAGATCGGCTCGCGCCTGACCGGCATCCTTTACATTTTAGATGAGCCCTCCGTCGGGCTCCATGCCCGCGACCACGACCGCTTGATCAAGACGCTGAAGAACCTGCGCGACCTCGGCAATACCGTGATTGTGGTCGAGCACGACCGCGACACCATGGCTCATGCCGATTGGATCATTGACCTTGGCCCGGGCGCGGGCAAGCACGGCGGGAAGGTGGTATTCCAGGGAACGTATACGGAGCTACTCAGGGCGCATACATTGACCGGAGATTATCTGGCTGGCAGGAAGAAAGTTGAAATTCCAAATTCCAAATCCCAAATCCCAAACAAATCCAAAATCCAAAATCCAAAATCCCAAAACAACCTAACGATCAAAGGCGCAAAGGAGCATAATTTAAAAAATATAGATGTCAAAATCCCCCTCGGAAAGTTTGTGTGCGTCTCGGGCGTGTCCGGCTCCGGCAAGTCCACCCTCATCAACGACGTTCTCTCGCGCGCTCTGCAGGTAAAGTTCTACCGCGCCCACCTCTTCCCCGGCCAGCACGACCGGATCGAGGGGGCCGAGCAGGTTGATAAGGTCGTCATAGTTGATCAGTCGCCGATCGGCCGCACTCCGCGCTCCAACCCCGCCACCTACACTGGCGCCTTTTCGCCCATCCGCGAGGTCTTCTCGCGCACGCCCGAGGCGCGGGCCCGCGGGTACGCGCCGGGCCGTTTTTCGTTCAATGTGAAAGGCGGCCGTTGCGAGGTCTGCGAGGGTCAGGGCGTGAAGAAGATTGAGATGTTCTTCCTGCCGGATGTCTATGTGGAGTGCGAGGAGTGCAAAGGGAAGCGGTATAACCACGAGGCCTTAAGCATCGAATATAACGGCAAGAATATTTCCGAGGTGCTGGACATGACCATTGAGGAGGGGCTGGCCTTCTTCAAGAACATCCCGGCCATCGCTTCAAAGCTAAAAACCCTGGCTGAGGTGGGGCTCGGCTACATGAAGCTCGGCCAGCCGGCGACCACGCTCTCCGGCGGCGAGGCCCAGCGGACCAAGCTTTCAACCGAACTCTCGCGCCGCGACACCGGCCGCACGCTCTATATTCTGGATGAGCCGACTACGGGCCTGCACTTCGATGACATCAAAAAACTGCTTGGCATTTTGAAGGCGCTCGTGGTCCGCGGGAACTCGGTCATCGTCATCGAGCACAACATGGACGTATTGAAAAACGGCGATTGGGTTATTGACCTCGGCCCGGAGGGCGGAGAGCATGGCGGGAGGGTGGTTGCCGAAGGCACGGTACATGATATAGTGGGAACCAGACAGTCCTATACCGGGCAGTGGTTGAAGAAGGCCATAGCCCTTTGAGCAGTCCAGAAAAGTTGCCTCTCGCCCCGAGCGGTGTGGCGAGCCCGAGGGGTCCTGGATGGGCTGGGCGGCGGGTAGAGGTGCCATTCGAACCGAAAGCCGTTACTTGCCGGAGAGATAAGTTCATTGCATGGGGTGCAATATGAGGGGAAGGGCCTCTTGCCTCAAGTCAGCTCCTTTTAGTTCACCTCCTTTCGGGGCTGGCGATAGGGGTTCCCTCGCGGGGAGATGCGCTGTGTGTGAGCAGCGCTTGAGGTTCTATGGTTAATTCTGCCTCGACCGTAGAAGCCAAATCTCACCGGAGAGGCATGCCTTATCTCCCCGCGGGTAAGCGCATGCGGTCGCGAAAGTCCTGGGCGGGCCAGGACTAGGGAAGGATGCGGCCGCAGTGCTCTCCGCGGGGTTACGTTCTTTCCAAGACGGTGACGTGCTGGCGCCAGAGACATCAGGAACTGCCCTCTGGCTTAGGCCTCGTCAGCCACAGCGCGTCATCTCCGGTAGCTCCTCCGCGGCAGGGGCTACCGGTTTTTCATTGTCGGCCTGCAAGCGCAAGC
>CAYJUW010000066.1:0-2716 GCA_964373495.1 uncultured Candidatus Saccharibacteria bacterium
CAGCGGCACCGCTGCCCTCTTCAATATTTTTCAGAAAAAAATTCCCCACGAGGGGAGTGAGAATGCGCGCATCCGAACACTTCACTCGTGGGGTGCGGCCGCCGCGTCGGCTCGACGCAACGGCCCTGGGTCGCAGCGGGGGAGCACACGACCCATTTCCGAAAAAAACTTTGAGCTGGACTTACGTTACGGTTGCAACTCCCTGGAGCATGTCGCGAGCCGGAACTTGCTCGATATTTCCGACCTGCAGGACAATGTGATCCCCGCACACCGAGATGATTTTCCCGGCGCGGGGTCCATCTAAGATCTTGCACTGGTAATATCGCTTTCCGGCGCCTCCTCCTCGACCATCCCATGAACTCAGCACCAAAAGCGTCCACTGATTGTCGAGGGTCTCGACAATAATGTGGCAATCGGCCTCTGTCCCCTTGAGCCGCAACCGTATGGTCTCCGCAAGCACTCCGATGACTGGCTTTTGTTCGGCTTTTGCCATTCCACTCCCCCCGCTTGGTTCATGGTTTCCGCCAGTCCCCCGCTGCAACGCTTGGCGGAAGGATACCGCAGGAGACGGCAGACCGTCAATACCGTAATCCTCACATGAAAACCCCGCAACATCAGGGGCGCTCTAGGATAATGCCAGGTGGGTGTCCAGAGAGTCCCGACCCCAGGGCCGAGACGATGTCGGACTCCCAAAAAGTATGACTTGATCTAAAGCTGTGGCCCGATGCGCGGGGCTTTCACTTCCAGGATACCAGGTTCGCGGGCGCCGGGTAACGGGGTTTGACCTTGCGGTTAGGGAAAACTATTGCCTGCTTGAACACGGGAACGGGCGAAATCAAGACCCGCGTTGCCATTCCCCTGTATTTTGGCCTTTCAACGCGCGATCAGCCATGACGAGCTCATCATAGATGCCGTCAATCAAATCCAGACCCCTGGCCTGGCCAAGCGTGACCCAGCGAGCATCGGCAAGTTCCGCGGACTGGAGCCGAATCTCGCCCCCCGCGTAGTCGGCAAGACAGGAAATGACCAGCGAGGGCGTGCCGTCCTCATGCACGCGGGCCAAACTGGTGAGGTAGCGGACGTTCTTAATTTCAATGCCGACTTCCTCCATTACCTCGCGCCTCAGAGTCCGCTCGAGCACGTTATACCAATACTGCTCGGTGTCCTTCGGCAGCGACGTAAAATCAGTCACCTCAAGCCGTCCACCCGGCACGGACCACTTGCCCGGAAAGCGCTCCTTCGAGAGCGCCCGCCGCTCGAGCAGGTAGCGGCGCGCCTTCACCACGATTGCCGTTATAACCACCTCGAAGCGCGATGATTCGGCCATGCTACAACCCCAGGGCCGCGGCGGTCTGACGGATAAGCGACACGGCAATCGGCGCGGGGAGTAAGCTGTAGGAAGGCCTACCGCCGTCATCGTTGACCACCCACGGCTCCTCGATCACCCGCACCTTGCCGCCTTCGCGCGCATACCGGTACGCGGGCGTAATCTCGTAGTCGTCCACGTACTCCGGGGCGATGTCAACGGGAATCGAGTTCCGCAAAAATATTTTTGGCACCCCTTGCAGGTGAACAAGTTTTTGCATAACCTCGGCATCCATTGCAACTCGATTCCGAAGCGGTTCAATGCCGAGATGATCGCCTTCTTTCGAAATCAGGCGCGTCGTGCCGTACCCCGCGCAACCCGGATTATCGCACATAAGATAGAAGCTCGAAGTATCCGCATCGTAGCCAACGTCCTTGGTTCTCAACAGCTTGGTATTTCGCGGCGTTTGGCATTGGGGACAAAAAACCCGAAACTTCATCCGCTCGTCAATCACGGCCTCCGGAACGTCGATGAACACGAAAAAATCCGGATCATCGCGATAGCCGATGAGGGCGCGGAAATATAACGAGTACGAAACTTGGTCCAGATTTCGCGGAAATCCGTCAATAAAAATCGCTTTCCGCTCCAGCGTGTCGAACTCGCGCTCGACCAGGGCCAACATGACTTCGGTGGGAAGCAGTGTTTTGGTATCTCGACCCAGAATAATATCCACCGCCTGCTCAACGGCGATAAACCCACGAAAGCGTTTCTGCAAAAAGGTAACTAAATCTTTTCTTCTCTCTGCCTGCTCCAGGTCTGTATGCGCGGCCCGGACAATGTCGCCCACCGAAACATGCGCCACCCGATCCCCGCCCATCGCCTCCATGAAAAGTTTGGTGTAGGTGCCCTTGCCGGAATTTTTGGGACCCAAAAGAAACCCCACGAACGTGCCGGTGCGAAGGAAGTCGCGGAGCTTTGCGATCTCCGGCCCGGCCTTGAGGTCGAAGTACTTGCGACGCTGGAGCGGATCCTCGAGCCGGAAGTAAGGACCCCCGTTCCCCAGTTTTGTTTTGAACAGCGGAAACTCAATTCCTTTCACGCCACCCACTCTACCCAAACGGGTGCGAAAATTCAATACGAGAACCCCATTAGATCGCCGTCCGAATGGACGGAGCATTCGTTTCAGTCCGAAGGATTCTCGCATTATCTCCGGCCCGATGCGGAACGCTACGGATCTAACGGGGCGAACGCCCACCCGTCGCTCACGGCGGTGATGTCGCCATCCTGATCGGTGCGGAGCGCGGAGATGCCCAGCGCCCGCAACCGATCGAGCAGTTCCTGATACGGATGGCCGTAGCGGTTCTTCCTGCCCACCGAGATCACGGCCAGGCGCGGCGTCGTCGCTCGCAG
>CAYJUW010000067.1:0-2658 GCA_964373495.1 uncultured Candidatus Saccharibacteria bacterium
TATGGTGGCCGTTAGCCACTACCGCTATCGCTCCTCGCTACCGCTCGTCGCTCACATGATGCAAATCTACAAATGGGATGCGAATCTACAAATATGCGAATACGGATTCGCAATTCGTTGATTGGCATAAAATTCGCATATTGGCATCACCTGCGCACTGAGCGATAGCGAAGTGCGATGGTGTTCGGACTTTCCTCACCCCGATGCGAAATCGGGGCGCGGCCATCCGGAACAAGAAACGGTTCAAGTATAGCAGGGCGGCGCCGTGAAGTCAAGGACGCGTAATGGTTCAATAGCTTGGCACCACCTCCGGACTCACCGTGTATGTATCTGCCATAGTCTTAACATATTCATCTGCCCCGGGTTCGGTGCGGAATACCAGAATCAACCTGGCGTCTACTCTTTGTTCCACACCAATGCGAATGGCGGGAATCGAACCCGTGTCCCCGGCTTGGTCCCGCTCAAATTTTGCTCCGCAATGCGGGTAGCGGGGATCGAACCCGCGTTTCGAGCTTGGGAAGCTCGCGTCATGCCACTAGACCACACCCGCAAAATTTAACGGGATTGTCCCGCACATATCCCGAGCGCAGCGAGGTTCAGGTGCGCGATCCCGCACTTCCGCCTGGATGTTTTTAATGGGGTACAACATAAATTATGTACGGGATCCTCGCCCACTTCAGCGCTCTCCCGCTTTCAGCGGGACTGCGCTTCGAACAAAACGGGAAGAAGCTCGCGTTCTGCCACTAAACCACACGCGCGCTAGTTGAGTTTTTCTTCAAGGAGTTTCCGCACCACTTCGGGGTTTGCGCCTTTGGCTTCTTTCATAACCTGGCCCACCAGGAACTGCAAGGCCGCGGTCTTGCCGGAGCGGTAGTCCTCGGCCGTTTTTGGGTTGGCCGCAATGGCCCGCGCTGCGGCCGTACCCAGATCCGCTGCTTCTGAGATCTGCCAGAGCTTGCGTTCATCAATGATGAGCGAGGGGTCAGCGCCCGAGGCGAACATTTCCTTCAGCGTTTCTTTGGCCGCCCGCGAGGATACTCGCCGCTCGACGAGGTAGGTGATGAGCTCGGCGAAGTTTTCCGGGGTGACCAGGCACTCCTGGATCGGCGTGCCGGCATCGGAGAGGAGCCGGGCGAAATCGGTGGTCAGGTAGTTCGCGGCGAGTTCGTAGGCCGGCGTGTCGTCGGCTCTCTTTCCAGTGGCCGAGAGCCATTCGCGGAGCTCGGATACGGCCTTCTCAAAGAAGTGCGCGAGGTGCTTCTCGGCGGTGAGGACGGCGGCGAGCTTGGCATCAATGCCATATTCTTCACGGAAGCGCTTGAGCTTCTCGGCGGGAAGTTCGGGGAGGCGAGCGCGGAGTTCCTCCACCGCTGCGACCTCGATCCGAAGCGGCGGCAGATCCGGCTCGGGGAAGTAGCGGTAGTCGTGGGATGCCTCTTTGAGCCGCTGCGGTACGGTCATTCCCTTGGCTGCGTCCCAGCCGCGCGTCTCCTGGGGCACGGCCTCGCCACGTTCCAGGAGTACCCGCTGGCGTTCGATCTCGTAGGCGATCGCGCGTTCCACGAAGCGGAACGAGTTGATGTTCTTGAGTTCGACTTTGGTTCCCAATTTTCCCGAATCCTTCTCGAATGCACCCGAATTATTCTCGAATGGCCGGTCGACGATTCGAGATCTATTCGAGTCAATTCGAGAGACATTCGGGAGAGGTCTCAGGGAGACATTGGCTTCAATCCGCATCTCGGCTTTCTCCATATCGGCATCCGAGGCGTCGAGATACCGGAGGATCAGGCGCAGTTCCTCAGCAAAGAGTCGGGCCTCCTCGGGGGAGCGCAGGTCCGGTTCGGTGACGAGTTCCATCAGGGGAATGCCGGCGCGGTTGAAATCAACCAGTGTCGTTCTCGTCTTCGGGTCGTGGATCAAGCGCCCGGTGTCTTCTTCCAAGTGGACTCGCTGAATCCTGACTTTTTTTCTCGAATCCTTCTCGAATGAGCTCGAATGGTTCTCGAATGCGGGGTTGATGACCCGTTTAGATTCTAGTTTCTGGCGCCTAAAGTTTGCGATGATCGCGAGTAGGCTTCCGAGCGACTTGATATACCGGCTTGCCTGCCGGATGTCATGGTTCGTGATGAAAGGTTTAGCCTTCACCTCCAGTAGTATTTTATTGTCTACAACAAAGTCAGCAAAGAAGTCGCTCACTTCGAGGTTCTCGAACTTTAAGACAATTTTTCGCTCCCGCTCGTATGGAATTTTTTCTCGCTTGAGGACTTCTTCAATAGCATCGCAGTAGTTCTTCTCTTTGTAGATGGGGCCGAGTTTATTGTGTACTTCAAAGAGGAGTTGCATGAGTCGGTAGCTTTCGTCTTTCAGCACGATTCGAGATTTATTCGAGTTCATTCGAGGATCATTCGGGAGATCAATTTCAAGATAGCCCCCTTTCACCAGCGGGTGCTGGTACTGGGATATCTGGTATCCCTTCGGGAGATCGGGATAGAAGTAGTTTTTGCGGTCGAACTGCGAGAACGCGGCAATCGTCCCGTGGAGGGCCAAGCCGACCTGGAGCACCTTATCCACGGCCTCGCGGTTGATGACCGGCAATGTGCCGGGGTGGCCCATGCAGATCGGGCAGATGTTGATGTTGGGGTGCACCTCATCGGGATC
>CAYJUW010000068.1:0-2535 GCA_964373495.1 uncultured Candidatus Saccharibacteria bacterium
ACAGAAAATAAAGAGTTTTATTGAATAACATCGGTTCTTGTTCCCAGTGGCAAACTATGGCAGTGCCCCCATTGCCAGCGAATAAGCGCCGCTTTCGATATGTATTTGACAGCATTTCATCCATCGTCCATACTGAAACGATACGATATGGAAACATGGTCGAGTTTCTCAGCATACACAAGCATAACAACAATCGTGTGATCGTATGAACGGAACTATCAAGACTCTTATTGCGGAAAAAAGATTCGGATTCATTTCTCGCGAGGGCGAAGCAAAGGATCTGTTCTTCCACTCCAGCGAATTGAAGGGCGTGACATTTGACGAATTGAAGGTTGGCGATACCGTAACCTTTGAAGTCGTTCAGGGCGAAAAAGGCCCAGCCGCCACAAACGTATCGCGCGTATAAGCGCCGCGAAGAAAGAACCGCTCTCTTCGTGAGGGCGGTTCTTTTGATTCCTTGTTCGTGTGAGGGCACGTGAGATCTCCACGAAATAGGAACGAACCCCATAAGGGTCCTGTTCGTGGTCCTATTACTCGATGGTTCAATCTCAAGCGCTTTCAATTCTGAAAACCGGCGCAAATGTTTTTTTGACCGGCGAGCCCGGCTCCGGCAAGACGCACGTCGTCAACGAATATGCGGCCTACGTGCGGGCGCGGGGCATTGAACCGGCTATCACCGCCTCAACCGGCATCGCCGCCACCCACATCGGCGGGATGACCATCCACTCCTGGAGCGGCATAGGGATTAAAGGCAAATTGGACGAATACGATCTTGACAGAATCGCGTCAAGCGAATATATCGCCAAGCGCGTCCGGCGCGCCAAAGTCCTAATTATTGACGAGGTGTCCATGCTTCTGCCCGAGACGCTGGCCATGGTTGACGCCGTCTGCCGCGAAATCAGGCAGAATCACGAATCATTTGGCGGAATGCAAGCCGTTCTGGTCGGCGATTTTTTTCAACTGCCGCCGATCGTAAACGCAGAGGCGAAAAACAGCCCGCAGACCGCGCTTCTTGAAAAAACACCAGCTCGTTTCGCCTATGATTCCTCGGCTTGGGCCAGAGCGAATCCGGTGGTCTGCTACCTCACCGAACAGTACCGGCAGGACGATCGTGATTTTCTGGCCATACTCTCGGCGATCCGGTCAAACTCCTTCGGTGATAATCACCGGCGTAATATTGCGGCGCGGAAAATGGAGCAGCAATCGGCGCCGGACGGCGCGCCGAAGTTATTTTCGCATAATGCCGACGTGGATCGCGTCAATGACGAAATACTCGGCCAGCTTCCGGGCCAGCCGAAAGTATTTGCCATGTCGGCCGAGGGTCCGCACCCGCTCGTATCCGCGCTTCAGAAGGGCTGTCTTTCGCCCGAAACGCTTCATCTCAAACACAGGGCGGCGGTGATGTTACAAAAAATAATCCGAAGGAGGGACTGGTGAACGGCACGTTGGGCCAGGTGGAGGGCTTTGATAAGTATAGCGGACACCCGATCGTAAAGACGCGAAGCGGAAGGCGGATTGAAGTTCGCCCGATGGACTGGACGATGGAAGAGGGCGGCAAAGTCCGCGCGCGCATTACCCAGCTGCCGCTTCGCCTGGCCTGGGCGATCACGGTGCACAAGAGCCAAGGCATGAGCTTGGACGAAGCGGTGATGGATCTCTCCGATGTGTTTGAATTCGGGCAGGGCTATGTCGCGCTCTCGCGCCTCCGGCGGCTTTCGGGTCTGTATCTTCTCGGCTGGAACGAGCGCGCCTTTCAGGTGCATCCGGGAGTTTGTTTCAAAGATAAATCGTTCCGCGCGGCCTCAACCGATGCCGAGGCGGTTTTCGCCAAAATTCCTCCGGCTGAACTTGCCAAAATGCACAAAAACTTTATTGCCGCCTGCGGCGGAAAAAACATTCCCGGACATCCGCCATCCGGAAGCGCGTCGGGGAGCAAAAAAAGCGGGAGCGGAGCGAGTTTGGAAAAAATCAGGGAAACGCACCCGAACGCCTACCGTCCGTGGGCCCAAGGCGAGGACGAAACGTTGCGGGAACTCTTTGCGGAACGTTTGTCCGTTGCCGATCTCGCCAAAACATTCGGCCGAAAAAGCGGAGCCATCCGGTCGCGTCTCGTAAGGCTAAAACTTATGGAGTATTAATCCTTTTTTAAACAGCATGGCCATGATACCCTGCTAAGGAGAAAGGTCGAGCGTTATAACAACAAGAAGAATGTATGGTCAAAAAAGTTATCCAGCTTTCTCTTTTGACCGGCGCCGCTCTGTCTGTGTTTGCGGGTACCGCCTTCGCAGCTATTACGCCTCCGCCATCGCCCGAGCCTACGAGCGTTGAGCAGTGCAAAAAGAATGGTTGGCGGAATTATGGCGATCTGTTCAAGAACCAGGGCGATTGTGTGAGTTTTGTCGTTACCGGCAGAAGAAACGAGCCGGACGGCCCGCCCGTGCATTGATGAAGCGCGCCGAACCAAAATCCCGCCAGGGGCGGGATTTTGGTTCGGGCCCTCACCGATACGCGTCCCGATGCGGAAGCTTCGGTTCA